>JBILOA010000453.1:0-2733 GCA_044374735.1 Pirellulales bacterium
GGCAGGGCATGTGGTGGCGGGACGCACATCCCGGCTGGTGGAGCTGGGCCCACGCCCCGATCGCCACCCAGGCGATGATGATCGAGGCCTTCGACGAGGTGGCCGGCGACACCGACTCGGTGGAGGCGCTGAAGGTCTGGCTCCTGTCGCAGAAGCGGACGAGCAAGTGGCCAGGCAGCCGGGCCACCGCCGACGCCGTGGGGGCGCTGCTGGGCCGCGGGGGCGACCTGCTCGGCTCGCAGGAGCTCGTGGCGGTGACCGTGGGCGACGAGAAGATCACGCCCGAGAAGGTCGAGGCCGGCACCGGCTTCTTCGAGACGCGGTTCGTCCGCCGGGAGATCACGCCGGCGATGGCCGCGGTGACGCTCGAGAAGCCGGACAAGGGGCTCGCCTTCGGCGGGGTTCACTGGCAGTACCTCGACGACATCGCCAACGTTCCCGCCGCGGGCCGCGAGGAGCTTTCCGTGGAGAAGAAACTGTTCGTCAAGAAGTTCACGAAAGCCGGCCCCGAACTCGTGCCGGCCGGCGACGGCGTGGCGGTCGAGGTCGGCGACGAGCTCGTCGTGCGGCTCGTGGTGACGAGCGACCGCGACTACGAGTTCGTGGAGCTCGCCGATCACCGGCCGAGCCTGACCGAGCCGGTCGACGTGCTCTCCGGCTGGCGGTGGGGCGACGGCGCGGGCTGGTATCTGGCGATCCGCGACGCCTCGACGCAGTTGTTTTTCGAGCGACTGCCGCGGGGCACGCACGTGTTCGAGTATTCGCTCCGGGCGGCCCACCGGGGCACGGCCTCGAGCGGATTCGCGAAGATCCAGAGCCGCTACGCGCCCGAGTTCTCGGCCCACTCCAAGAGCGTGGCGGTCGAGGTGAAGTAGACTGGCGGGATGGACGCGGACTCGCCCAACAACCAGACGTCGGTCGTCAACGAACTGGCGCGGGAACGGAACCGCGAGGCGGCCGATCGCACGCTCCTGGCCTGGATCCGCACGAGCCTGGCGATGATCAGCCTCGGCTTCGCGATCGAGCGGCTCGGCCAGGCGGCCCTGATGATGGACGGCCGATTGGCCAACTTCTCCCCGCTCAAGAGCCGCGTGTTCGGCTCGGCGCTGATCGTGCTGGGCATCGCCGCCACGCTCGTGGGCATGTGGGAGCACCGCCACGTCCTGGCCGCGATCAAGAACGTGGACTACCGCTACGCCGACCGCCCGGCCGTGGCTCGGTGGATGGGCATGGGCATCGTGTGCGTGGGCCTGGCCGCGCTGGCCGTGATCCTCCTGTATTGAAGCCGGCCGCTGGCTTTGGGGTCGCGCCGCCCCTACCATTCGCCAAAGGGCAAGGCGGACGGGCCTTCCGCGACGCGGAGGGAAGCAGGAGGTTCGCCATGGAGACCTGCGGGTTTCGGCGGTTGCGGCACGTCAGGCCAGTGCGTCCGCTCGCGGTCGAGGGCTGCGAGCGGCGGCTCGTGATGAGCGGCACGAGCCTGTTGCCCGCCTACGACACGGGCTCGCCCGACATCGTGGATGTCTGGGTCGATCCGACGGGCGGCAATGACGCCCAGAGCGGGACCACGCGAGAATTGGCCGTGCGGACTGTGTCCGAGGCCTGGCGGCGGATCCCCATGGGAACCACGCTTTCCCAAGGTGTCCGGATCAACCTCGTGGCCGGCACCTATCCGCAGTCGGGGGTGCCGAACTTCTGGGAGAGCCGCCACGGCAGCTTCACGGCCCCGGTGATCATCCGGGCCGCCGAGGGCCCGGGCACCGCCCGGCTGCCGAGCCTCAACATCTTCGACTGCCGCCACCTCCACCTCGTGGGCCTCGAAATGACCGCCGGGGGCGGTGACGTGGTCCAGATCCAGGCCAGTTCGCACGTGCTCCTCAAGGACACGACGATCCGGGGCACCGGCGTGATCGCCACCTACGCCGTGCCGCAGGAGGCCCTCAAGGTCAACCAGACGCAGCACGTCTACATCGAGAACTGCGACATCTCGGGCGCCTGGGACAACGCGATCGACTTCGTGGCCGTCCAATACGGCCACGTCGTCGGCAGCCGGATCCACCGCGCCGGCGACTGGGCGATGTATGCCAAGGGAGGGTCGGCCTATCTGACGATCACCGGCAACGAGTTCTTCGACGCCGGCACCGGCGGCTTCACGGCCGGCCAGGGGACGGGCTTCGAGTTCATGGTGGCCCCCTGGCTCCACTACGAGGCCTACGACATCGCCTTCACGAACAACGTGATCCACGACGTCGAGGGGGCGGGCTTCGGCGTCAACGGCGGGTTCAACATCCTGCTCGCCCACAACACGCTCGTGAACGTCGGCCGTCGCAGCCACGTGATCGAGGTGGTGCACGGGTCGCGAAGCTGCGACGGCGACACGGCCACCTGTGCCGCGAACCTCGCCCGGGGCGGGTGGGGCACGGCGACGGCCGGCCGCGAGGAGCCGATCCCCGACAAGAACGTGGTGATCGTCAACAACGTGGTCTTCAACGCCGACGGTGCCGGCAGCCAGTGGCAACAGTTCACGGTGGCCGGGCCACGGACGCCCGCGGCCGGCTCGAACGTTCCCTCGCCAGCCCGCACCGACGACGGCCTCGTGATCCGCGGCAACGTGATCTGGAACGGGCCGGCCGATCACGCGCTCGGCATCGAGCAGGCCGCGCTCGCGGCGGACGTCGTGGCGAACAACGCGATCAACACGGTGCGGCCGGTTTTCACCGACCTGGCCCGCGG
>JBILOA010000454.1:0-2729 GCA_044374735.1 Pirellulales bacterium
CCGCCGTGCCGGCAGGCACGGGCCGTGAGCCGCCGCTCCGCGGCGGCCCTGCGAGCCCGGAGGTGCGAGCAGCCGCGAGGCGAGGCACACTTCAGCTGTGCCTCCGCCTCGCCAAGGCTGCAGGGGGCATGGATGCCCCTGCAGCCGTGAAATCAGCTCGCCGCGTCGAGATACGGATCCTGGCTCATCTGGATGTGCGCCTCGGCTCGTTGGCGCTCCACGTATTCGAGCACCCGCCGCTGCCGCCGGTGTCTGGCCTCGACCCGCTCCTGCGCCCGCTTGAACGTGGCGAGCAGCCGCTCGGGATTGCCTCCCAGCCGGCCACGAAGCGAGGCTGCGATCCGCTTGGCCCGCTTGGGGCCGTAGGCCGCGATCAGGATCTCGTCGTCGAGGGCGACGTATTGCCGCCACGTTCCCGGGTCACCCTGCCGGCCGCAGCGGCCGACCAGCTGGCGGTCGATCCGCGCCGAGTCGTGCAGTTCCGTGCAGATCACATGCAGCCCGCCGAGCTCCGCCACCCCCGGGCCGAGCTTGATGTCGGTGCCGCGGCCGGCCATGTTCGTCGAGACGGTGATCTGCCCGAGCTCACCCGCCCCGGACACGATCTCCGCCTCCTGGGCGATGTGCCGGGCGTTGAGCACGGTGTGGGCCAGGCCGCCGGCCTCCAGCAGCCGCGACAGATCCTCCGACTTGTCGATCGACCGCGTCCCGATGAGCACGGGGCGACCGACGGCGTGCATCTCGGTGATCTCGGCCACGATCCGTTCGAGCTTCGTGGCGTAGTCGGCGGCGACCACCGGTGGCAGTCGCTTGCGGATCGCCGGCTTGTTGGTCGGCACGACGTCGACGCCCACGTCGTAGGTGCGGGCGATCTCCCCCTTGCTGGTCGCGATCGTGCCGGTCATCCCGGCCAGATGGGGCCAGCGGGCGAACAGGTCCTGGATCGTGATTCTCGCAGCGTGCCCCGAGGGCACCGTCGCCTCGAGTTCCTCCTTGGCCTCGACCGCCTGATGGAGGCCGTCCCGCCAGGTGCGGCCCTCGGCCGCCCGGCCCGTGAACTCGTCGATGATCACGATCTTGCCTTCGCGGACGACGTACTGCCGATCGCGGATATAGAACTGCCGCGCCTTGCAGGCCCGCTCGACCGCGTCGTAGATCGCCAGCAGGCTCGTGGCGTCGAGTTCCGTCGGCCGGTCGAGCGCCCGCACGCGGCTCCGGCCCCGGCCGAGCAGCTCGCAGGTGTGCTTGCGGACATCCTCCTCGAAATCCGTCCCTGTCTCGAGCTCCGCCGCGGCCTGGGCGGCGAAGCGGAACAGGGCCTGTTCGACGGCCTGAGCCTCGCCCGGGGGCGAGGCGATGATCAACGGTGTACGGGCCTCGTCGATCAGCACGTTGTCGGCCTCGTCGACCAGCGCGAACCAAAACGGCCGCTGCAGCAGCTTCGCCGTCGCCCCAGCGGTGGCCCCGGTGAGCACCGCCCCGAGGTCGCCGCGGCCCTCGACGATGTCGCGGTTCATCAGCCGGTCCTTGAGGAAGTCGAAGCCGAACTCCTTGGCGGTGCCGTAGGTGACGTCGCAGGCGTAGGCCTTCCGCCGCTCGTCGAAATCCATCTGTGACTCGACGATGCCGACCTTGAGACCGAGCGCTTCGTAGATCGGCCCCATCCACTCCGCGTCGCGGCGGGCCAGGTAGTCGTTGACCGTGGCGAGATGGGCCCCCTTGCCGGCCAGCGCGTAGAGCACGAGCGGCAGCGTGGCGACGAGGGTCTTGCCCTCGCCGGTCTGCATTTCGAGGATCGCCCCCTTCACCAGCGCCGCTCCGGCCAGCAGCTGCACGTCGTAATGACGCATCCCGAGGCGACGGCGGCCCGCTTCCCGGGTGGCGGCGAAGCTCTCGACGATCAGGGAGTCGACCGGTTCTCCCGCCTTCGCCCGGTAGGAGAGCGAGCGGCCGAGTTTGCGGAGCGCGGCGTCATCGAGGGCCTCCATCGGGGCGGCGAGCGATTCGATCTGACGCACGATCCGTTTCGTGGCAGACGTGATCGCCGGCCGAGTGCCGGGCGAGACGCCTCCGAGCCAGTCGAACATCGGTCAAACCTCCGCGGCACGAGCTTCCCCCCCATCTTACACCGGCCCTGTGCGCGCAGGCTCGGGGTTGCCCATGCCATCTCGCCGGACGCTCGCTTCGGCCCTCCAGGCCTCCGCTCGCTCGATGCTGGCCTCGCTTCGGCATCCTGCCTGCGCTCGGCCAGCAACGCCGCTCGATTGGCACGGGCAACCCCTCGCGGCCCATGGATGCGCTGTTGGAACTCCGGGCGCCAGAAGGCATACGAACACGGCCGCCTGGAGGGGCGGCCGGCGGCCGGAGGGCCGCCAAGGCGGCAATGGCCATGGATGGCATTGCCGCCGTAAAGCAGGGGCGGCCGGCGGCCGGAGGGCCGCCAAGGCTTCGCGGGCCATGGATGGCCGCGAAGCCGTGAAACTAGTACCGGGGGATCGCCGTCGTGGGCGTGGCCCGGGCGGGCGGCATCGAGGAGGCGCTCGTCGCGAACGGATTCCAGGAGTTGGCCGGCGGTGGGGCCTGGGTAGTCGGCATCTGGGCCGTGACCTGCTGCTGGGCCTGCTGATACGCCCCGTTGACCTGCTGCTGGGCCGCCTGCATCTGGTTGTTGAAGCCCTGCTGGTACTGGTTGGTGGTGTTTTGCAGCTGCTGGTTCCACTGCTGCTGCT
>JBILOA010000455.1:0-2728 GCA_044374735.1 Pirellulales bacterium
TCGGCCCAGTGGTTCTCGTACACGCCCCGCGGCGTCGTGCCGTGCTTCACGGCCACGCTCGCGGCCTTGCCCACCACCTCCCCCATCATCCCGCAGGTCTTCATCACGCGGACGGTGCCGAGGGCCTCGTGCGTGACGGAGATGCAGCGGCCGGCCATGAACAGGTTCTCCACGTCCTTGGAGTAGAAGCAGCGGTAGGGGACGGGGTAGCCGAACGTCCGGTCAACCCGCCGATCGTGGACGGCGATCGAGATGAAGGGGTTGTCGGGAAACTTCTTGGCGTATTCCTCCTTCGGGTAGTGGAGGTCGATCGACCAGGTGGAGGGCACGCAGCCGTCGGGAAACTCCTTTTTCGCCACGATGTCGTCCTGCGTGAGCATGACATCGCCGAGGATCCGGCGGCTCTCACGCGGGCCGCCCACGAAGGCCACCCAGGTGAGCACGGCATTCGGGTGCTCGGCGGCGCCGTCGCCGTTCTTCATCGCATGGAAGGCGCCGTACACCGCCCGCAGGTTCCAGTCGCGGATGCCCTCGGCGTCGGCCAGCGGATCCTTGTCGAAGCCGCTCTCCCAGAACCATTGGCCGTGGAAGTCGCGGGGGTAGGGGAAGTCGTCCATGGTCAGGGGCAGGGCCCAGGGAGTCTCGGGATAGGCCTGCGGTGCGTCTCGGTTGGCCCAGGCCCACATGTTGCTCATCCCCATCCGGCCCTTGGGCTCCATGACCGTCTCGGCGCCGGCCAGGTGGCCGATCGTGGCGTGGCCGGTGGCGTCGCAGAAGAACGTGCCCGTGAACTCGAGTTCGCGACCGGTGCGGGTGTCGAGGGCCGTCACGCTCAGGATCCGTTTGCCCTCGCGGGCCACGGCGAAGGCGTGCGTGTTCAGGAACAACTCGATGTTGGGCTCGGCCCGGACGACCTGCTCCTTCTTGGCGTCCTCGAACTCTTCAAACGTGCCGGGGCTCTTCTTCGCCTTGTCGGCGAACTCCTCGACGATCTCGCCGATCCGCGGATACTTGCCGCGGCGGATCAGCCCCATCGCCCAGACGCGGACCTCGCTCGAGCCGTTGCCGCCGAGCACGGGCCGGTCCTGAATCAAAGCGACCTTGAGGCCCAGGCGTGCTGCGGAGAGCGCGGCCCCCATCCCGGAATAGCCGCCGCCGATCACGACCAGATCGTAGGGCCCCTTCACCTCGGGGTCCTGCGGCAGCCCGAGCGCCTCCCGCCGCCAGGCCGCGAGGATCGCAGAGTCGTTGGGCGGAGGGGCAGCGGCGGTCGTGAAGGCGATACAGTCGCAGCGACCGTCGAAGCCGGCGAGGTCGTGGAGCGCGAGACTCACCTCGCCGGCGGGCAGGTCGACCGTGCCGCCCGGCTGCCAGCCCCAGGCGGCCCCCTCCGTCCCGAACGTCGCGGCGAGCGGCTTGCCGTCCACGAGCACCTGGAACCTGCCCGGGGTGCCCGGCGCCTTCCAGCGGGCCACCCAGTCTTTCGTGCGGACCCACACGTGGTACGTGCCCGCCGAGGGAATCTTCACCTGCGTGGTCGCATCGGCCACCGGCGTGCCCAGCCCGTGGGCCAGGAGATAGGGCGAGCCCATTTCCCGGATGAACTGCGTGTCGAGGCTCCAGCCGCCGTGGTCGGCGAAGCTCTCCGCCTCGACGAGCACGGTCGCAGCGTGCCCCAGAGTGGCTCCGCAGCAGATGATCCCCAGGAGTGCCGATCGAACCGTGCAACGCCATGGGTTGCCGCGAGGGGTGGCCCGTGCCAATCGAGACGGCGTTGCTGGCAAGCGAAGGCAGGAAGCCGAGAGCGTGGCCAGCATCGAGCGACCGTAGGCCGGGATGGCCGAAGGGAGCGTCCGGCGAGATGGCACGGGCCACCTCGAGCCCACCCCGCACGACGCAGCGAAACTCGAATAACCACCCATCGCTTGCCTCCTCACTCGGATCGCGGCGGCTTGTCGAGCGAACGCCACTGCGTCATGATCATCCCGAAGTTCAAGACTAACCCGGTTGGCGGCTGAAATCGACCGCCTGGCAGGCTTTCTCCATGCACACACGACCCTTCGGACGCACCGGCTGGCAGGTTTCGGAGATCGGCTTCGGGGCCTGGGGGATCGGCGGCCGCGACTGGGGCGGGGCCGACGAGACCGAGGCCATGGCCACGCTCCATGCCGCCCTCGATCACGGCATCACCTTCTTCGACACGGCCGACGTCTACGGCGACGGCCGCTCCGAAAAACTCATCGCTCGCCTCCGCCGCGAGCGGCAGGAGCCCTTCCACGTCGCCACGAAGGCCGGCCGCCGGCTCAACCCGCACACGGCCGCCGGCTACAACGCCGCCAACCTCGAGGCCTTCGTCGATCGCAGCCTCGCGAACCTCGAGGTCGAGCGGCTCGACCTGCTCCAGCTCCACTGCCCGCCCACCGAGGTCTACTACCGCCCCGAGGTCTTCGAGAGCCTCGACGCCCTCGTGGCCAAGGGCAAGCTTCGCTTCTACGGCGTGAGCGTGGAGAAGGTGGAGGAGGCGATCAAGGCCATCGAGTATCCGGGCGTGCAAAGCGTGCAGATCATCTTCAACGCCTTCCGCCTCCGACCGGCCGAGCTGTTTTTCGAGATGGCGCAGCGGAAACAGGTGGCGGTGATCGCCCGGGTGCCCCTGGCCAGCGGCCTGCTCTCGGGCCGGTTCACCCGCGACACGGAGTTTCCTCCGGCCGACCACCGGGCCTTCAAC
>JBILOA010000456.1:0-2726 GCA_044374735.1 Pirellulales bacterium
GCGCGTGGTTTCCCCCGCGCGCCCGGAGGCCCGGGATGGCCGAAGGGAGCGTCCGGCGAGACGGCACGGGCGACTCCGAGCCTCACAAGACTTCGCCTCAGGGCCGATGCGCGGGCAAGCGACCCCTGTTTCCCGTGAAACGGAAGCGTTTCCCTACGGACCCGGTTCTTGGCACTCTGCACGGTTCCACGTGAAACCTGGCGGTACACGCAGCCTGGCGAAGCTGGGGTGAGTGGGCGGTTTCACGTGGAACTGTCGCGGCGACCTTGAGCGCCAGGGCGTTCATGGCGCGGCCGGGGTCGCAACGTATCGGTCCTGCCCAAGGTGGCCGATACACGGAAAGCACCAGTTGTGCGTTCGAGAACGACGGGAAGGATTCTGCGCGTGGGAAGGATTCTCTGCGTGGCCAACCAGAAGGGTGGCGTCGGCAAGACGACCACCGCCTGCAACGTCGCCGCCGGACTCGCCCACGCGGGCCTGCGGACGCTGCTCGTCGACCTCGACCCCCAGTGCAACGCGACCACCGGGTTCGGGGTGGCGCCCGCTGCCGTCCACCCGCTCATCTCCGACGCGCCGCTCCACGAGTCGATCGTCGAGACCTCGCTCGCCGAGCTGTTCGTGCTCCCCGGTAGCCGGAGCGTCCGCGACGTCGAGCGGATCGCCGCGGCAGCCCGGCAGGGGTCTGCCGTCCTCGAAGGTCACCTCGCCCGGGGGCTCGCCGCCTGGGACTACTGCCTGATCGACTGCCCGCCGTCGGCCGGCGAACTGACCCGCGCGGCCCTGGCCGGCAGCACCGAAATCCTGATGCCGATCCAGTGCGAATACTTCGCCCTCGAGGGGCTCACCCAGATGATCGAGGTCATCCGCGAGGTGATGCAGGAGCGGCCGGGCCGGCTGTCGTTCAGCGGGATCGTGCTCACGATGCACGACGCCTCGCTCGAGCTCACCGCCGAGGTCGAGGCGGAGGTGCGGGACTTCTTCGGTGAGATCGTCTTCGAGACGGTCGTGCCGCGGGACGTGGCCGTCTCCGAGGCGCCCAGCCACGCCCAGAGTGTCTTGGACTACGCGCCGCGCTCACCGGGAGCGCGGGCCTACACCGAACTCGTGATGGAGGTACGCGACTGTGAGTAGAGAACGCCGTCTGGGACGTGGACTGGAAGCCCTGCTGGGTCGGGCCGGCATCGAGCCGGCCGCGAGCGCGCCGGTGACGGAAGGATCCGCCGCCGTGGCGAGCCGCCCCGCCGGCACCGGCCTCGGCTCCGGCGCCGCCCGGCTGATCCTCCACGCCGCGGAGGAGGCCGAGGAGGCGGCCGCGGCGTTGCCCACGAACGACCTGTCCGTGGCGCTCGTCGACCCGAACCCCTGGCAGCCGCGGACGGTGCTCGGCGACGCCGACCTGGCCGAGCTCGCCGACAGCCTCCGCGAGCACGGCCTCGTGCAGCCGATCGTGGTCCGGGCGCGGGGCGACCGCTACCAACTGATCGCCGGCCAGCGCCGCCTGGCGGCAGCCCGCAAGCTCGGCTGGGAGCGGGTGCCCGCCCGGGTGCTCGAGGTCGAGGATCGGCAGATGGCCGAGATCGCGATCGTCGAGAACCTCCAGCGGCGCGACCTCGACGCGCTGGAGAAGGCGGCGAGCTTCAAGCAGTATCTGGCGACCTGGGGCTGCACCCAGGAAGAACTCGCCAAGCGGCTGTCGATCGACCGCTCCCACGTGGCCAACCTGATCCGGCTGCTCGAACTGCCCGAGGCGGTGCAGCGGAAGCTCCGCGAGGGCAAGCTCTCCATGGGCCACGCCCGGGCGCTGCTGCCGCTGGGTGACGAGGCGGAACAGATCCGCCTGGCCGACCGGGTGGCGGCCGAGGGCCTCTCGGTGCGGGCGGTCGAGACCGAGATCCAGGAACTGCTCCGCCGCGACGAGGCCGAGGACTCGGACACCGACGCGGAACCCGCGGCCGGCGACGAGCCGTCCGCCCCGAAGCGCAAGCCGGGTCGGCCGGCCGCGCGGCGGCCCGGCCAGGTGGCGGCGGTCGAGGCCCAGCTCCGCCGGGCGCTCGGGGTCAAGGTGGTGGTGCACGCCAACAGCCGCGGGGCCGGCCGGATCGTGATCCCGTTCGCCAGCCTGGACGAGTTCCAGCGGCTGCTGAACCACGTCTGCGAGTAGGCCGAACGAGTCGGGGCGGCTAACAAGTAGTCGGGGCGGCCAATAAGTAGTCGGGGCGGCGAATCAAGTCGGGGCGGAGAGATTCGAACTCTCGACCTCCTGGTCCCAAACCAGGCGCGCTAGCCAGACTGCGCTACGCCCCGACGGTCCCGTGAGGGACCGTGGGGATTCAGTGTACACGGGCCGCAGGCACTTCGCGGCCCGGGGCTTCCGGCGGCGGCGATCCCGATATACTTCCGCCGGCGGCGGCCGCGGGCCGAACCGAATCCGGCCACGATGCGTAGGAGGGCGTCGGCACTCACGCCCCGTCCCCAGCCAGAGGAACCCCCGATCGAAATGATCACCTTCTCCAAGCGGATTCTGTTCGTCGGCTTCGGCTACGTGGCCCGCTGCACGCTGCCGGTTTTGCTCAAGCACGTGAAGGTTCCGCTGGGGAACATCACGATCCTCGAGTTCGAGCCCGACGAGGAGGCGATCCGGCCCTGGGTCGAGAAGGGGGTGAACTTCGTCAGGGCCAGGGTCGCCCCCGACAACCTCGGCGAGTTGCTCTCCCGCCACGTTTCGG
>JBILOA010000457.1:0-2725 GCA_044374735.1 Pirellulales bacterium
TGCGCGGCGGCGGGCTTCGCGCCGGCCGAGGTGGGGCATCTCAACGCCCATGGCGTGGGCACCGTCGAGATGGACCGGGCTGAGGCGCGGGCGATCGCCGCGGAGCTCGGGGCGGTGCCGGTGACGGCGCCCAAGAGCAGCTTCGGTCACCTTGGCGCCGGCGGCGGCGCGGTGGAACTGGTGGCCAGCCTGATGGGCCTGGAGCAGGGGCTGGTGCCGGCCACCCTCAACTACCGCTCGCCGGATCCCGAGTGCCCCGTGAACGTCGTGCATGGCGAGCCCCTGGCGGGCCGGCCGGCGACGGCGGTGAAGGTCAACCTCTGCTCGACGGGGCAGGCGGTGGCCGTGGCGCTGCGGGCGGTGTCCTGACCGGGGCCGCCTACCAGCTGCCGTAAAACCCGAACGAGACGCCGTTGTAGAAGGTCTGGCCGCCGACGTCGATCGCGTTGGTGTCCCGCTGGTCGAGGTTGAACTGCCGCGTGGCCGTGGCCATGCCGGCCACCCAGAGGAAGTCGTAGCCGGCCTGGAGCGAGAAGTTGGGGGTGATCTGCCAGCCGGCGAACAGCGTCAGGTCGCCGAGGAAACCGGCGCCCGTGCGGCCGGCCTCGGACGCGAAGTTGGTGGTCGTCGGCGTGTTCGGCCCGATCGAGGTCGTGTTGACGCCGACGGCCGACTGCGAGGCGTTGGCGAAGGAGAGGGCGGGTGCGGCCCGGCCGCGGAGCCCCCAGTAGTAGAACTCGTTCTGGCTGAGGAGCTCGCCTCCGAGGTTCAGGCCCAGCAGCCAGTTGGAGGTGTTGATCAGGTACCGGCCTCCGAACTGGTCGGTGCTCACGCCGGGCCGGGTGCTCGTCAGCGAGAAGTCTTCGTTCACGTTGGCCGTCCGGACGCCCACGATCAGGCCCGGGAGCCAGCCGCGTTCGGCGTGCCGGGTCCAGTTGCCGCCCGGCGACATCACCAGCTGGTCGCGGCCCAGCCGCCGCCGCAGCTTGTAGTTCCATTCCCAGCTGTTGAAGTCGGAGCTGATATTCGTCGTGTACGCGCCGGCCGCGTTGAAGCCCGGAGCCCGGAAGTCGAGCGGCGTGAACAGGGAGTTCGTGCCCACGCCGTTCCAACCGTCGGCATCCTCGTAGGCCATCCCGCCGTAGTAGACGAACTCGAAGAAGCGGTCGCGATCGAGGTAGTCGCGGCCGAGCGACTTGCCGATCGTCGCCCGGGCGCCCGGGGCCACGTCGAAGGGCTGGGCGAAAGTCGTGTAGGTGACGTCACGGGTGCCGACGTCGGCGGCGATGATCGTGCGGTTGTTACGGCTGCGATCCATCCACAGGCTCTCGCCCCCGACGTACCAGCCGCCGTTCCAGAACCAGCGGCCGGAAGAGGCCTCGAAGGGCATCTCGTCTAGGGCACCGTCGTCGAGCAGCAGGCCGTCGGGACCGGAGACGTCCAGGACTTCGGGCACCGCGAGCAGCGTGTCTTCGACGACCGGCGCCGGTGGCGGCGGCAGGGTCTCGGTCGCCCCGCTCGCCGCGGTCGGCGTTGGGGGCACGGCAGGCAGAGGCACGTCGCCGGCGGGTTCGAGCAGGAGCCCTCCGGGCAGCGGGCTTTCGTCGCCGACGGGTAGGACGGCCTCGTCGAGGACAGCCTCGCCTGGGACGGCCTCGACGACTGCCGGGGCCGCCGGCTCGTCGGCTCCCACGCCGACCCAGCTCGTACTCGCCGCGGCGGTCACCAGGGCGGCGAGCAGCCGTACGGTTCGGCACATGGATTCGGTTTGCAGCGAGGCTGTCACGATCAGATCCTGCGGGGTGCTGGCCGGCCTATCTCCCGGCAGCGTCATTTCCATCGTCACCCTCACGACCGATTCCACAGGATTTTTCGGAAGCTTCGCCGGCCCCTTGCCCAGCCTCCCCGGCTTGCCAAGGCGGCGGCGGGCGGGCGGGCGTCCGCTACGGCTGGCATACCCGCGCAAACCGCGCTTCCCCGGCGGCGGCTTCAGCCGGGGGCCGCCGCGGCACGATTTCAAGGACAGCGGGCGGTGGGCCGCCCGCGTCGCGTTCGGAGTGCGTCCATGGCCCTTTCACGCCACCGCCTGCTGCTGGCGGGGCTGCTCCTCTTTCTCCTGGGGATGCAGTTCCGCGTCGTGGAGTCGTTCACGCTCAACGAGCGGTCGAGCCACTTCGTGGCCGCCCGCCTCGGCGGCGGTCCGCAGCCGAACCCCTGGCAGGCTCCGGCGCTCCGCAAGGTCGTCCAGCCGCCGCGCTGGCTGGGGCTCGCGCTGATGAGCGTCGGGGCCGTGCTGACGGTCAAGAGCCTCTCCACGCGGGAAGCCTGAGGTCGCCCGCCGCCGGCCGCGAGACCTGCGGAATCCGGGGCCGCACCGCCCGCCGCGCTCACGCATTTCTCACGGCTTTCGGCGCAGCCCGCCGGGGCGCTGCGCCGGTAGCCTCTGACCTCGACGGGCCCGGCTGCGGGCCTGCGGTTCCCCCGCTCGCATGGAGGCGGCGCGATGAGGGTGCGTTCGCTGTTCGTGTCGGATGTCCACCTCGGCTGCGGCTTCTCGCGGGCCGGTGAGCTGTTCGACTTCCTCGGACGCTTCGAGCCCGACCGGCTCTATCTCGTCGGTGACATCATCGACGGCTGGAAGCTGAAGCGGAACCTGTTCTGGACCGACACCTCGAGTTTCGTCGTGCGGCGGATCCTGGGGATGCTCAAGCGGGGCACGCGGGTC
>JBILOA010000458.1:0-2722 GCA_044374735.1 Pirellulales bacterium
GCCTCGAGTGAGCGAGGATCACATGCCCGCGGTCGAACTGAACGTCGACGGCCTCGTTGGCCCCACCCACCACTACGGCGGCCTGGGCCTCGGCAACGTCGCCTCGCAGCGGCACCGCCACGAAGTCTCGAACCCCCGCGCGGCAGCCCTCGAGGGGATCGCCAAGATGCGGCTTCTGGTCTCGCTCGGCATCCCGCAGGCCGTGCTGCCGCCGCAGGAGCGGCCACTCGTCTCGGCCCTCCGGCAGGTGGGCTTCGCCGGCGACGACGCCGCTGTGCTTTCCGCCGCGGCCCGCGAGGCGCCGGACCTGCTCTCGGCCGCGGCCAGCACCTCGTCGATGTGGGCGGCCAACGCCGCCACCCTCTCGCCCGCCGCCGACACGCCCGACGGCCGCGTTCACCTCACGCCCGCGAACCTCGTCAGCCAGTTTCACCGCTCGCTCGAGCCACCGGCGACCGCCCGCGTCCTGGCGCGGATCTTCGCCGACGAGTCCCGCTTCGCCCATCATGCCCCGCTGCCGGCCGCCCTGCCCTTCGCCGACGAGGGCGCGGCCAACCAGATGCGGCTTTGCCGCTCCCACGGCGAGCGTGGCCTCGAGGTCTTTGTGTACGGCCGTGAGGCCGACACCCGCCCTGGCGGCCGGTACCCGGCCCGACAGTCGCTGGCGGCCTCGCAGGCGGTCGCCCGGCTCCACGGCCTGGCCGCCGACCAGATGCTTTTCCTCCGGCAGAGCGACGCCGCGCTCGAAGCCGGGGTGTTTCACAACGACGTCATCGCGGTGGCCAACGAGAACGTGCTGCTCGTGCACGAGCGGGCCTTCGCCGACGGCGTGGCCGCCCTCGACCGCATCCGCGCAGCCTACGCCCACACCTGCGGCACCGGCCTCGTCGTGATCGAGGTGCCCGAGCAGGCCGTGTCGCTCGCCGACGCCGTCGACACCTACCTCTTCAACAGCCAGCTCGTCACGCTTCCCGCGGGCGGCATGGTCCTTGTCTGCCCGGCCGAGTGCCGCAGGCACGCCGCCACGAGCCGCTGGCTCGACGCGATCGTCGCCGGCCCTGGTCCCGTCGTCGCCGTCCATCCGGTCGACGTCCGCCAGAGCATGCACAACGGCGGCGGCCCGGCCTGCCTGCGGCTGCGGGTGGTGCTCACGGCCGATCAACTCGCCGCGATGCATCCCGGCGTGATGGCCACGCCCGAGCGACTCGCCACGCTCGAAGCCTGGGTGCGGCGGCACTACCGCGACCGGCTCTGGATCGCCGACCTCGCCGATCCGGTGCTGCTCGCCGAGTCACGCCGGGCGCTCGATGAGCTGACGGTCATGCTCGACCTTCCGGGCCTGTACGGCTTCCAGCGGTGACGACTCCGGCTACGCATCCGGTCGCACGCGGTGGTCGAGGGCCATCGTCTTTCCCCAGCGCAGGGTCCCGCCGATCGCCGCGGTGATGTAGGCCTTGGCGTGCCGAACCGCGGCCGTGAGCGACAGCCCCCGGGCCAGGCCCGTGGCGATCGCCGCGGAGTAGGTGCAGCCGGTGCCGTGGGTGTCGATCCCGCGGCGGAACGCCGCCGACAACCGCTCGCTGCCGGCCGGCGTCACGAGGATGTCGGTCGCCACCCGGCCCCCCAGATGCCCGCCCTTGAGCAGAAACGCGCAGCCGTGACGATCCACCAGCCGTCGCCCCGCCGCTTCCATGCCAGTCAGATCGCGGCAGGCCTCGCCCGACAGGATCCGCAGCTCGTCGAGGTTGGGCGTGACGAGCGTGGCCCGCGGAAACAAGAGCCGCCGGTAGGCTGCGATCGCCGGCGGTTCCAAGAGCGGATCACCGCTCGAGGCCACCATCACGGGGTCGACGACCACCGGGAGCTGCGGCACCGCGGCCAGCGCCTCGGCCACCGCCTCGATGATCCCCCGCGAGAAGAGCATCCCCGTCTTGGCGGCCTTCACGGGAAAGGCCTTGAGCGAGAGCCGCACCTGGCTCGCCACCACCGCCGGCCTCACCGCCTGGATCATCTCGACGGCCCCCGGCACCTCGGCCACCACGCAGGTGACCGCCGTCTGCGCGTAGCCGCCGAGCGTGGTGATCGTCTTGAGATCGGCCTGGAGCCCGGCCCCACAGGAGTTGTCGGAACCGGCGATGGTGAGCACGACCGGAGGCGGCTTCATGCGCGGCCCCGGCGTCGGCGGCGGGCGGCCGCCAGCAGGCCGAGGCCCCCACCGGCGAGCCCGAGCGCCACGGTCGAGGGTTCCGGCACCGCGGCCAGGTTGGCCAGCGCGTTCAGATTCGTCGTCATGTCGGCCGTGGGCTGCTGCGTGTCGATGTAGGAATAGGCCACGTAACCGGCCGGCCGCGGGCCGGCGCCGTCAGCGGACTGGAGCCCGGCCGAAAAGGTCGCGGGCGTCTCCGTGATGTCGAAGATCCACTGATAGGCGAACCCCTGCCCCTGCGCAGCCGACGCGGCCGCGGCCAGCGTCGGCTGGTCCACGTTGGTGCCGTCTCCGGCATAGACCGGGAACAGCACCGAGTTGATGATGCCCGTCCCCGGCGTGCCGAGAATCTGCGCGATCGCCGCGGCGTTCGCCGCCGCCGTGGTGGGATAGCGGGCTGCCGACAGGTATTTCGGCGACAGGTAGAGGCTGAAGTTCTGGCCCTGGCCGTTGGCCAGGCTCCGCAGGGCCGTCATCGTGCTCTGCCAGTTCGCAGGGAAGCTCTGGATGTTGGCG
>JBILOA010000032.1:0-9194 GCA_044374735.1 Pirellulales bacterium
TGCTCGAGGCGCTGCGGTCACTCGGCGTCGATGCCCGGGCCGAGAGCCCGGGAGACTGCCCGCCGGTGGTGATCCGCTCCCATGGGCTCCGGGGTGGCGCCGCCCGCGTCCGCGGCGCGACGTCGAGCCAGTTTGCCAGCGGCCTGGCGCTCGCCGCCCCCTGCAGCCGCGACGGCCTCGCCATCGAGTTCGAGGGACGGCTGGTGTCGCTGCCCTACCTCGCCATGACCCGCCAGGTGATGGAGGCCTTCGGGGCCCGGTGCGAGGTGACCGGCGACCGCTCGTGGCGGATCGCGGCGACGGGGTATCGTGGCTGCGACTACGCGATCGAGCCCGATGCGTCGGCAGCCAGCTACTTCGCCGCCGCCGCCGCGATCACCGGTGGACGGGTCCGAATCGAGGGACTGGGGCGGGCGAGCCTTCAGGGCGACGTGGCGTTCTGCGACGCCCTGGCCCGGATGGGCTGCGCTCTTTCCTGGGGCGACGACCACGTCGTCGTCTCCGGCCGGGCGGATCGTGGCATCGAGATCGACATGAACGCCATCAGCGATACCGTCCCGACCCTCGCGGTCGTTGCGCTCTTCGCCACCGGCCCGACGCGGATCACCAATGTCGCTCACGTGCGCGACAAGGAGACCGATCGGATCGGCGACCTCGTCCGGGAACTCCGCCGGCTGGGGGCCGACGTCGAGGAGCGGGAGGACGGCATGACGGTCTGGCCCTCGGGCGTCGCGACCCCCCTCCACGGCGCCGTGATCCAGACCTACGACGACCATCGAATGGCCATGAGCCTGGCCCTGGCGGGGCTGCGTGTCACAGGCGTCGCGATCGCCGACCCCGGCTGCGTCGCGAAAACCTTCCCGGCCTACTGGCGGCAACTGGCCACGCTCACCGGCTTCCCGGATCCCGGCAGCGGGTGAGACTCGCCCCACCGACCGGCCTGGCCGGTGGCGTGATCAGTCGGCGGCGGAGTCGGCCCCGGACTGCTCGAGGACGAACGCCGCCCGCTCGAGGAGTTCATCGACGCGATCGCCCACCGACGATGCCGCCCCGGCGGCGGGCCGCATCTGCTCGTCCATGGCCACGAAACCGCCGCCACAGTGCTGACAATAGACCCGCTGACCCAGGAGGTTGACCCGCACCTGCAGCATGCGGCCGCAGACCGGGCAGTGCTGGAGGAAGAAGACGTCTCTGGTCATGGAACCGAGTCCGACGGACATCGAAATGATCGGGGCAGGCTGGCGGCAACCTGCTGACACGAAACCCTGCTTGCAATCCCTGGCCGAGGCGGCCCAGGAAGGTCTCCCTGAGGCTCAGCCCCGTCGTCAGCGGAGTGTACGCCTGCCCCCGTGAACTGACAATCTGCCGCCGCGTGAGAATCCCGCGAATCACGAAATCCGCACGATATTCTCCTGAACCCGCCGGCGTTCTCCGAGGCAGAGGCTGGTAGAATCGGGTCGGGTGCGGTCAACCGGAGGTTGCGACGGCAGATGTTTCAACGGCCGATTTTCACCCCCGTCGTGATCGGGTTCTGGTGCATCACCACGGGCTGGCTGATGGCCGCCAAGATCCTGCCGACCTGGCAGTCGGGAAGCCCGCCCGGCCAGCAGGCCTTGTACGCTTCGGGGAGCCGGCTCGTACCGGTCGCCTGGACTGTTTTTTGCAACGAGGAACCGATCGGCTGGGCCCTCACCCAGACCTCACGGTCAGCGAACCGGGGCATCCTCGTCGACAGTCATCTCCACTTCGACCGGCTTCCCTGGAAGGAGATGCTGCCGGGCTGGGCGACGCTCCTGATGCAGCGGCTGACGCCAAACGGCGACGCCGCGGCATTGGACGCCCGGGGCCGCCTGGCGATCGACGATCGCGGGCAACTCAGTTCGTTTTCCTCGGTGGTCAATCTCCCGGGCACGGACCAACCGGTGGTGCTCACCGGCACCGTCGACGCCGGCTCGGTGACGATCAACGTGGTCGCAGGCGAGTTGCGATACGAGACCACCCGACACCTGCCCACCGACCTGATGATCGCGGACGAACTCTCGCCCCAGGCGACGCTGCCCGACCTCCATGAGGGCCGCCGCTGGACCGTGCCCGTGTACAGTCCGCTGCGCGCGGGCCAGTCGCCGCTCGAGATCCTCCACGCCGAGGTCGGGAGCGAGGAAATGACATTCTGGAATGGGAATCTCGTGCAGGCGCACGTGGTCACCTACCGGGTCGATCCGACCAGTGAGGGGGAGCCGCGCTGCAGGCTGTGGGTCGATCGCGCCGGCCGGGTGCTCCGCCAGGAAGCCGCCCTGCTCGGAGCCGACGTGGCATTCGTGCGTCGGCCCGACGCGGAGGCCGCCCGGATGGCGGCCGGCGAGCCCCGCGCGGCGTTGCCGGACGATCCCCGCAACGCGACCACCGCCGGCGGGGAGCCGACCCCATGATCGAGTTCGACCACGTCTCCCGAACCTACGGCCTCAAGACCGCCGTCGCCGATCTCTCGCTGGCGATCCCCCGGGGCGAACTGTTCGCCCTGCTCGGCCCCAACGGAGCCGGCAAGACGACCAGCATCAAGATGCTCGTTGGCCTGCTGCACCCGTCGCGCGGCAGCATCCGGATCTGCGGCCACGACGTGGTCGCCGATCCCCGGGCCGCGCACCTGCATGTGGGCTACGTGCCCGACGAGCCCTGCCTGTACGACAAGCTGACGGGCCGGGAGTTTCTCTGGTTCATCGCCGACATGTTCGGCATGCCGCGGCACCTGGCCCGCGGTCGCATCGACCGCGAGATCGAGTGCTTCGAACTGGGCGAATTCGCCGACGACCTGGCCGAGAGCTACTCGCTCGGGATGAAGCAGCGGCTCGTGTTCGCGGCGTCGCTGCTGCACGACCCCGACGTGCTCGTGCTCGACGAGCCGATGGTGGGCCTCGATCCGCGGAGCATGCGGATCGTCAAGGATCTGCTGGAGGCCCGGACGAGCGAGGGAATGACGGTCTTCATGTCGACCCACACGCTGGCGATGGCCGAGGAGATGGCCGACCGCGTGGGGATCATGGTCCGGGGACAGTTGCGGTTCCTGGGCACGGTGACGGAGCTCCGCGAGCAGGTCGCGCTCGAGGCCACGTCGCTCGAGCAGCTCTACCTGGAACTGACGAGCCCCCGTGGGATGCGGCCATGAGCGGGCCCACCGCCCCCCGGGAAGCGGTGCGGCTCCTGCCGCTCGACGAGGAGTCGCGGCTCTTTCTCCGGCTGCGAGCCACGCTCGTCTGGGAGACGGTCCGGTCGATGGTCGTGGGCTCGCGGCTGCGGCTCTCGCTGGTCGTGATGCTCAGCGGCCTCTTCTGGGGGGCGCTGTACGGGCTGTTTGTGGAGGCGTTCTCGTTCCTCGAAGCGCTCCATGCCGACGTGATCTCGCTGCTCCTCAACGCCTTCTTCTCCTCGCTGATGGTGATGCTCGTGTTCTCGACCGGCATCCTCCTGTACGGCGGCATGTACTGCTCGCCGGAGGCCCGACTGCTGCTCACGCTCCCGGTCCGCGCCGAGACCGTCTTCGCCCACAAGTTCCGCGAGGCGCTGTGGTTCGCGAGCTGGGGCTTCGTCCTGCTCGGCAGCCCGATGCTCGTCGCCTATGGCGTGGTCCGGGAGGCCGCCTGGCCGTACTACGCCCTGCTGCTGCCGCTCATGATCGCCTTCGTGACGATCCCGGCCGCCCTCGGCGGCATCGTCTGCCTGACGCTGGTGGCCTGGATGCCCCGCCTGCGGATCCACGCCCTGTCGCTTGCAGTCGCCGGCTGCTGCCTGCTGGCCATTTGGCTCGGCTGGTCGCTCGTGTTCCAGACCCGCACCGACGCCATGTCGACGGCCTGGTTCGAACGAGCCTTCGCCCGCCTCGCGATCACGGAACAGAAACTGTTTCCGAGTTGGTGGCTGTCGAGCGGCCTGATCGAGGCGGCCCGGACCCAGCCGTCCGGGCGACCGTCGGCAACGGGCCTCGCCGAGGCGGTGAAGTTTCTCTCGCTGCTGCTGGCCAACTCGCTCGTGCTCCAGTTGCTGGCCGGGTGGCTGGCCAGGATCGCCTACCGGAAGGGCTACAGTCATCTGGCAGGCGAGGTACCGGCCCGCCGCCGCCGCCGGGCCGGCCTCGTCGATCGGCTCCTGATCGGCAGCGATGCCGCCGTGGGCCGGCCGCTGCGGCTGCTGCTGGTCAAGGATCTGCGGCTGTTTCGCCGCGACATCTCCCAGTGGTCGCAGTTCCTGATCTTCTTCGGGCTGCTCGGCCTGTATTTCTTCAACCTGCGCTCGTTCAACTACCACCACGCCTACGCCTCGATGATCGGCTTCCTCAACCTCGCGGTCGTCGGCCTCATCCTGTCCACGTTCACGACGCGGTTCATCTATCCGATGATCAGCCTCGAGGGGCGGCGATTCTGGATCCTGGGGCTGCTGCCGGTGCACCGCGACCAGATCGTCTGGTCGAAGTTTTTGTTCTCGTTCCTGGGCGGCGTCGTGCCCTGCGCGGGGCTCGTGTTCCTGAGCGACTCGATGCTGGGGCTTCCGTGGCGGCTGATCGCCCTGCACGAGTACTGCTGCCTGCTCCTCTGCCTGGGGCTCTCCGGCATCGCCGTGGGCCTCGGGGCCCGGATGCCCGAACTGCGCGAGTCGTCGCCGTCGAAGATCGCGTCCGGATTCGGGGGCACCCTCTGCCTGGTGCTCAGTTCGCTGTTCATCATGGTCGTGGTGGTGGTGGCGGCGATTCCGACGCACCTGTTTCTGCTGGCCCGCACGCTGGGGCCAACGGTCATCGCGCCCGACGGCCTGCTCGCCTGGGCTGGGGGACCAATGGGGATGGCCACCAGCCTCGCCACGGTGACGGTCGCCGGCCTGGCGGCGACCGCGGTGCCGCTGGCCTCGGGCCTGCAGGCGTTTCGCCGCCTGGAAGCCTGAATCGGCGGGTTCCAGCGGCGGTTAGCCGGGGGCCGATCCTGCGGTTGTCAGAGAGCGTGGAGTTCCGCATGATCCGGCGTCTCAACGTCGCTTCCGACCCATGATCCGCCACCTGCCGTCCTCCTTCCCCGCCGTCCCGCCCCCCTCCGATCGCCGTCAGCAGCGGTTCGGGGCGGTGCAATACCTGAACACCAAGCCATTGGTGCACGGTCTGGCGGCGGGGATCGACTTGGCCTTCGACCTGCCCAGTCGGCTGGCCGACCGGCTCACGGCCGGCCAACTCGACGTCGCGCTCATTCCGGTGGTCGAACTCTTTCGTCACCCGGAGCACCGGCTCGTCTCCGACGCCTGCATCGGGTGCCGCGGCGCCGTGATGAGCGTGAAGCTACTGTTTCGCGTGGCGCCGCAGCGGGTCGCCAGCCTCGCGTTGGACGAAGGCTCGCGGACCAGTGCCGTGCTCGCCCAAGTGCTGCTCGCCGAGCGGCATGGCGTAAGGCCACGGGTCGAATCGTTGCCGATCGGCTCCCAGGCGTCCGAGACCTCGGCCGACGCGGTGCTCTTGATCGGCGACCGCGCACTTGCCGACGCGACCGCGGGCGGGTCGTTTCAGGAGGTCTGGGATCTGGGCGACCAGTGGTGCCGCTGGACGGGGCTGCCCTTCGTGTTCGCCGCCTGGGCCGCCCGCCCGGGCGTTGCGGCGGAGCGGTTTGCCGGCCGGCTGGAGGCGGCCCGCGATTCGGGACTGGCCAACCTGGCGGCCATAGCCGCGGCGGAGGCCGCCCCTCACGGCCTGACCGTGCCGCAGTGCCTGTCGTATCTCCGCGACAACCTGCACTATCATCTCGGCGTCCATGAGCAGGAGGCGCTCCGGGCGTTTCGCGCACTCGCCGGAGGTCTAGGGCTCGTGCCCGTCGCCTCGGACTCCCCGGCATCCCTGTCTTCCAGCCGCTGAAATCCCGCGTATGACCCAGGCGATCCGCGACATCCTCGACGACGTGATGGCGGGCGGCAGGCTCGCCTTCGCCGACGCCGTGCGGCTGCTCGAGTCGCACGAACTGGCCGCGATCGGCCGGGCCGCCGATGCGGTTACGCGACGGCTGCATCCCGAGCCGTATCGCACGTACAACATCGACCGCAACATCAACTACACGAACATCTGCACCGCCGTCTGCGACTTCTGCGCGTTCTACCGCGGCCCCAAGAGCCCGGAGGGGTATGTCCTCGATCGCGACGTGCTCCTCAAAAAGATCGAGGAGACCGTCGCACTCGGAGGCGACCAGATCCTGATGCAGGGTGGCCTCCACCCGACGCTGCCGCTGGAGTGGTACGAAGAGCTGCTCCAGGACATCAAGCGACACTTCCCCGAGGTCAACATCCACGGCTTCTCGCCGCCGGAAATCCATCATTTCACGAAGGTCTCCAAGCGACCCTTGCCGGAGGTGCTCGAGCGGCTGGCCCGGGCGGGGCTCGGCTCGCTGCCGGGCGGCGGCGGCGAGATCCTGGTCGACCGCGTGCGGGCCGCGATCACCCGCGGCAAGGTGATGACCGACGACTGGCTGGAGGTGCATCGCGAGTGGCACCGGCTCGGGGGCAGGAGCACCGCCACGATGATGTATGGCCACGTGGAGACGCTGGCCGAGCGGGTCGAGCACCTCGACCGGCTGCGGGAACTGCAGGACGAGACCGGGGGCTTCACGGCCTTCATCTGCTGGTCCTTCCAGCCCGACCACACCGAGATGGACGACGTCCCGCCAGCCGGCCCATTCGAGTATCTCAAGACCCAGGCCGTGGCCCGGCTGTACCTCGACAACTTCCCCAACATCCAGTCAAGCTGGGTCACGCAGGGACGCGAGATCGGCCAGTTGGCCCTGCTCTTCGGCGCCAACGACATGGGCAGCCTGATGATCGAGGAGAACGTCGTCAGCGCCGCCGGTACGGTGCATCATCTGACGCTCGAGCAGATGAAGTCGGCAATCTCCGAGCTCGGCTGGATCCCCAGGCGGCGCAACGTGTTCTACGAACTGTTCGAGGAAGCGCCGACGGTGACGCCGCCCGCCGGCGCGGCGGCTCGGTCCGGCTTTGTGCCGCTGCCGGTGGCGACGACCGCGCCGTGACCGCGGGCACGGATCGGCGGATTCGCGGGCGGCATACCCTGCGGTGCCGCTGGCTCCTGCCGATGGCCGGCCCGCCGTTGGAAAACGCCTGGCTCGTGCTCGACTGCGGGAGGATCGTGGGCCTGGGTCGGGGCTCGCCCCCCGGGGCCTCGCGTGCGTGCGTCGACCTTGGCGACGCGATCGTGCTGCCGGGCCTCGTCAACGCCCACACCCACCTCGAGTTTTCCGAACTGGCCGAGCCGCTCGACCCGGCTGGCGGGTTGCCGGCGTGGATCGAGAGGGTGGTGGTCGCCCGCCGGGCCCGGGCCGAGCCGACCGGTCCCCACGTCGCCGCAGCTGCCATCCGGCGCGGGCTCGCGGAGAGCGCCGCCGGCGGCGTCACGGCGATCGGGGAAATCGCGACCGCGGTCTCGGCGGCCGCCTACGCCGGCCCCGGCCCGGCCGTGCGCGTGTTCCGCGAGGGGCTGGGGCTCCGCGCGGCGGCGATCGAGGCCGTGCCCCGGGCCATCGCCGCCGACCTCGACCAGCTGACCGCCTCGGGCATCGCCGGCGGCGTCTCACCGCATGCGCCCTACTCGGTCGCCGCGCCGCTCGGCCGTCGGCTGCTGTCGGAGGCTCGCCGCCGCCGGCTTCCCGTCGCGATGCACCTGCTCGAGAGCGACGCCGAGGCGGAGTTGCTGGCCGGCGGTAGCGGACCGTTTCGGCGGTTGCTCGAGCAGCTCGGGGCGTGGGATTCCCTCGCGCCACCGGCGCTCCTGCCGCCGGCCGAATGGATCGGCCGGCTCGCGACCGCCCCCCGCGGGATCGTCGTGCATGCGACGCACATCGCCCGCGACCCGGCCGCCCTCGCCCGCCTGGCCCGGCACCGCGACCGGCTGGCAGTCGCCATCTGCCCGCGGACGACGCTGGCGATCTCGGGCTCGCTGCCGCCGCTGGCGCTGCTACGTGAGGCGGGCATCCGCGTGGCGATAGGCACGGACAGCCGCGCGAGCAATCCCGATCTCTCCGTGCTCGCGGAGTGTCGCGTGCTTGTCGACGCGGGCCTCGCCGCGCCGGAGGATGCCCTTCGGATGGCGACCAGACACGGCGCCTGGGCCCTCGGCCTCGACCACGTTGCCGGCCGGATCAGCCCCGGCGGGCGCGCGGATCTCGCCATCCTCCGCCCCGACTCTGCTCCCTCAGACGATCCGTTCGTCGCGGCTCTCGACCCGGCCACGGTCGTCACCGCCGTCCTCCGCCACGGCCGCGTGATCGCCGGCCGTTTGGGCTGAAATCCGGCCCGGACTCGCCGCTCGGGAGCCCGGGAACTTTTCCGGCCTCAGGGCATCTCACGGTATGGTGCCGGACGGTTCGACCGGCGGTCACCTGCCCCTGGAGACCGAACGCCATGGTGTCGCAACACGTTTCGAGTCGGCTGCGGGAGTTCCTGGCGGTCGCCCTGCTGGCGGCTCCCGCCGCCGCCTTTGCCGACGGCCTGATCGTGATCGACCGGCCGCCGCCCGGCTGGCGGCCGCCCCCGCACGTGCCCCACGCCTTCGCGCCGCTGGAAGTGCGCCACCATCACGTGACCGTGTCGGTCGAGGGCCAGGTGGCCACGACCGAGGTCGACCAGACGTTCTTCAACCCCAATGACCGGCAACTGGAGGGCACGTATCTGTTCCCGGTGCCCAAGGGGGCGAAGATCGACTCCTTCGCGATGGACATCGACGGCAAACTCACGGAAGCGGAGCTGCTCGATGCCGCCAAGGCCCGGAAAATCTATGAGGACATCGTTCGCAGCATGAAGGACCCGGCGCTGCTGGAGTATGCCGGCCAGGATCTCTTCAAGGTGCGAATCTTCCCGCTCGAGCCGCGGAAAGAGAAGCGGGTGAAGCTCAGCTACACCCAGTTGCTCACCGCCGACGGCGGGCTCGTGGAGTATCGCTATCCGCTCAATACCGAGAAGTTTTCCGCGAAACCGCTCGAGTCGGTGAGCGTGACGGTTCGGCTCGCGGCCGACGCACCGCTCACGACGATCCACTCGCCCAGCCACGAGGTCGAGGTGAAGCGGGACGGCGACCGGAAGGCCGTGATCGGGTTCGAGGCCAAGGATCTCCGCCCCGACACCGACTTTCTGCTCGCCTGGGGTGTCGAGCCGACCGACGAGATCGG
>JBILOA010000459.1:0-2718 GCA_044374735.1 Pirellulales bacterium
GCTGCGCCCGCTGCCACGACCACAAGTACGATCCGATCGGCCATCGCGACTACTACGCCATGATCGCCTGCCTCGGCAAGGCGGTGCAGCGAGACACCGACGTCGACCTCGATCCGGCCACGACCAAGCAGAGGCATGATGCCTGGCTGGCCGAGCGTCAGCTGGTCACCGCCGAGGTGGAGCGGTTCCGCAAGGACGAACTCCCTGCCCGCGTGGCCCGTTGGTTGGCCACCGACGCGGCGACCGGCCAGGCGGCCGCCTGGATGGCGCTCGATCCCACCGCGCTCAAGGCTGCCAAGGCAACGCTCACCGAGCAGCCGGACGACGTGATCGTGGCCACGGGACGGCTCGAGGGCAACGATGCCTACACGCTGACGTTCCACACGCACCAGCGCGGCCTGGCGGCGGTGCGGCTGGAGGCCCTGACGAACGGCACCGGGCCCGGCGCGGGCCCCGGGACCGCCAAGGACGGTGCGTTCAGGCTCTCGACCGTGAAGGTCACCGCGGCGCCGCTGGTGGCGGCGGCCGACCGCAAGCCCGTGACACCGACCCTTGTGCCCGTTGGGAACACGTTTCAGGATTCCGGATTCGAACTGTCCAAGGCCGTCGACAACGATCCCAACACGGGCTGGGCGACGGCCGGCCAGCCGGGCCTCGGCCAGGCCGCGGTGTTCGCCTTCGGGGAGCCGGTGGGCTTCGACGGGGGCACGATCCTGACGATCGAACTGAAGTTCGAGGGCAACCAGCCGGGCTTGGCCCGGCTGCGGGTGGCCGCCACGACCGAGCCGGGGCGGGCCCGGCTGGCCGACGCGGCGGCACCCCAGGCCGCCCGGGAGATCGCGGCACTCCTCGAAATCGCGCGGTCTGCGAGCCACCACGAGGCGCCGTCGCGGACGCTGCTCGCCTGGCTGGGCCGTGTCGATCCCGATGCGGCCCGCGTCCTCGCCGACCAGTCTGCCGTCGATGCACGCGAGCCGAAGCCGGCGCTCACCAAGGTCTATTCCGCCACCAACGGCGCCTGGGTGATCACGGGCAACTCCCAGGGCGTCAGGCCGGGCAGCCAGGAAGTGTTCGTGCTCGGCCGTGGCGAAGTGGGCCGCAAGAAGGGGAAGGCGGTCCCGGGGTTCGTGCTGGCCGCAATCACGGCCGACGAGGCGGAACAGCGGCTGCTTTCCGGCCCCGACGACCAGCCGCTGCCCGATTCGCGGCTGGGCCTGGCGAACTTTCTCACCGACGTGGAGCGCGGCGCCGGCCCGCTCGCCGCCCGCGTGATCGTCAACCGCCTCTGGCACCACCACTTCGGCCGCGGCATCGTCGCTACGCCCAACGACCTCGGCACCCAGGGCGATCCGGCCTCCCACCCCGAGTTGCTCGAATGGCTGGCCAACCGGCTGGTCGATAGTCGGTGGAGCCTCAAGAGCATCCACCGACTGATCGTGACGAGCGCCACCTACCGGCAGTCGGGCGCGGTGAACGAAGCCGGCCTGGCGAAAGACCCCGACAACAAGCTGCTCTGGCACCGCAAGCCGACGAGACTGGAGGGCGAGTCGATCCGGGACGCGCTGCTCCAGGCCTCCGGCACGCTCGACGCCACGATGTATGGCCGGGCCGGGCTCGACGTGAAGGCTCGCCGGCGGAGCATCTATCTGACCGTGAAACGCAGCGAGCCGATCGGGTTTTTGCAGGTCTTCGACCAGCCGGAGCCGGTGCAGCCGGTGGGCGCCCGCGGCGTGGCCACGGTGCCGACGCAGGCGCTGGCGATGATGAACTCGCCGTTCGTACGGACCGCCGCGGAGGGTCTGGCGAAGCGGGCCCGCACGGCGCTCAGCCTCGCGCCGACCGCCGCCGCGGGTGAGGCCGCGATCGATTACTGCTTCACCGCGGCCCTGTCGCGGCAGCCGAACGAGGCGGAGCGGGCGAGGTTCGCGGGGCTGCTTGCCGCCCGGGAGCAGTCGGCCGGCGACGCCGCGGCCGGCCGGGAGGCCGCGCTGGCCGATGTGTGTCAGCTGATGTTTTGTCTGAACGAGTTCGTGTACGTGGATTGAGCGGATGGTCCCCGGGCTGCCGCCCGGGGCTTCCTGGAAGCGGGCCTCGGGAGTGTCGCATGAATACCGCACCGTCACGGATGGGCGTGCTGCTGCTACCGGCCCGGCGGGCGTTTTTGCGGGACGCCGGCCTCGGCTTCGGAGCCCTCGCCCTGGCGTCGCTCCTCGGCGAGGAGAGCCGCGGCAACACGAGCGCGGGGGCGGCACCTCCGGCTTCGCTCCCGCACCACCCTCCGAAGGCCAAGCGGGTGATCTGGCTGTTCATGACCGGCGCTCCCTCGCAGGTCGACACCTGGGACTATAAGCCTGAACTACAGGCCCGCAACGGACAACCGCTGCCCGGCGCCGACAGTCAGGTGGGCTTCTTCCAGACCAGCGGCAAGTGTCTCGCGAGCCCGTTCCAGTGGGCCCGGCATGGAAGCTCCGGCACGTGGGTGAGTGACCTCTTTCCCCACCTCTCGAAGCACGTGGACGACATGTGCTTCATCCACTCGATGCACCTCCGGGCCAACAACCACGCGCCGGCCGCGATGGAGTTGATGAGCGGATTCAGCCGCCCTGGCATGCCGAGCATGGGAGCCTGGCTCGACTACGGCCTCGGCAGTATGAACCGGGATCTGCCGAGCTTCGTGGTGATGCACGAGCGGAAGCCCCGCGGCGACGACCAGATCTG
>JBILOA010000033.1:0-9187 GCA_044374735.1 Pirellulales bacterium
GGGCCCGCCGGCGGGCCCGACGATTCTTCGGCCAGGTGCGCGAGCGGCTGTTCTCCGGCTCGCGGACGCTGTTCGTCGGCGGCCTGCTCACCAGCGTGGGCGGCGCGATCGCGGCGGTGCCGCTCGTCTCCCGCGTGGTCTTCCCGCGGCTCACCACGCTGCTGGCCAGCCAAGTCGCCGGCTGGGGGAGGCGGCGGATCCGCACCCGGCTGGATCTCTTTCGCACGACGCCGGCCCCCCTGCCCGACGGCACCCTGCCCGGCTTCACCGCAGACGAGATGGCCGGGATCGTCCGCCGGTTGCTGGAAGACATCGGCCTCACCGCGTCGTTCGCCCGCCTCGTCGCGCTCCTCGGCCACGGATCGACGAGCCTCAACAATCCCCACGAGAGCGCCTACGACTGCGGCGCGTGCGGGGGCGGCCGTGGCGGGCCCAACGCCCGGGCCTTCGCGCTGATGGCCAACGCGCCGGCCGTGCGGGCCCGGCTGGCGGCTGCCGGCCTCGTGATCCCGGCCGACACGGTGTTCATCGGCGGCATGCAGGACACCTGCTCGAGCGGCATCGACTGGTTCGACATCGACCGCCTGCCGGCCACGCACCGCGAGGAGTTCGCGACGCTCCGGCGGTCACTCGACGAGGCCCGCGGCCTCGACGCCCAGGAGCGGTGCCGCCGATTCGACTCGGTGCCGTCCGCGATCACCCCAGCCGACGCGCTGCGGGCCGTGGAGGCCCGAGCCGGCGACCTCGCGCAGGTGCGGCCGGAGTATGGCCATGCCTCGGTTGCCGTGTGCGTCGTCGGCCGCCGGCGGCGGACGCGGGGCCTGTTTCTCGACCGGCGGGCGTTCCTGGTGTCATACGACCCCGACACCGATCCCGACGACGCGATCCTCGGCCGCACGCTCGCCGCCGTCGGCCCGGTGTGCAGCGGCATCAGCCTGGCCTACACGCTCTCGCGGATCGACCCGCTCGTCTACGGCGCGGGGACGAAGCTGCCCCACAACATCACCGGCCTGATCGGCGTGATGGACGGCCACTCCAGCGACCTGCGCACCGGCCTGCCGCTGCAGGGCGTCGAGATCCACGAGCCGGTGCGGCTCCTGCTGGTGCTCGAGACCACGCCCGACCGCCTTTGGCGGGCCGTCGCACCGTTGCCGGGCGTGGCGCGGCTCATCCGCAACGGCTGGATCCACGTGGCCTGCTGGCCTCCGACAGGGCGGCACGTCGAGGTCTACGACCGCCGGCTCGATCGCTTCCTGCCCCATGCCGTGGAGTCGGCGCTAGTGCCGGAGGTGGCGCGGTCGGCCGACTGGTATGCCGGCGCCCACGGCCACCTGCCACCGGCCCTGATCAACCCGGCTAAGCCCCAGCGGGAGGCGGCCGCATGATCCTGCCCGTGCCCACGGCCCACGACCTCGCGGCCGGCCTGATCGTGATCCAGATCGCGGCGCCCGCCGCCACGCTCTTGGCCATCGGCCTGCCGACGCTCGCAGACCACCCGCCCTCGGAACGAGCGACCACCCGGGCCGTGGCGGTGGGGTTCGGAGTCGCCTTCCTCGCCGCGCTCGTGAGCCTCGCCGTCGGGGTGGCCCGGGGCTTTCCCGTCGAGATCGTGCACCTCGGCACGCTGTTCTCGGTCGGCGACCACGCGGCCACGGTCGAACTCGTAGCCGACGGGCTTTCGATCCCGTACGTCTGCTTTTCGACGGGGCTCTGCTCGCTCGTCAACGCCTTCGCGGGCCGCTACCTGCACCGCGAGGCGGGCTTCACCCGCTTCTTCATCCTCCTGGCCCTGTTCGGGTTCGGGATGAACCTGCTCGTCCTGGCCGGCAGCATCGACGTGTTGTTCGCGGGCTGGGAGTGTGTCGGCATCTCCTCGGCGCTCCTGATCGGCTTCTTCCACGCCCGCCGGACGGCCGTCGACGCAGCGCTGCGGGCCTTCGTCACCTACCGGATCTGCGACATGGGCCTGTTGGCGGCCGGCGTGGTGATCCATCACGCCGTCGGCTCGGGCGACTTCGGCCGGGTCTTCGCCGGGGCCTGGCCCGCGGCGACCTGTCTCGTGCCTGCGACCGTGGCCACCCCGGCGGCGCTGTTGCTCGTGTTCGCAGCGCTCGGCAAGAGCGCCCAGGTGCCCTTCTCTGGCTGGCTGCCGCGGGCGATGGAGGGGCCCACGCCCTCGAGTGCGATCTTCTACGGCGCGCTCTCGATCCACGCCGGCGCCTATCTGCTGCTGCGGTGCGCGCCCCTGCTCGACTCGGCGCCGGGCGTTGGCTGGCTGCTCGTGGCGATCGGCCTGGGCACGGCGGTCCACGCGGCGGTCGTCGGCAGCGTGCAGACCGACCTCAAGGGGATGCTGGCCTACGCGTCGATGACCCAGGCCGGGTTGATTCTCGCGGAAATCGGCCTGGGTTGGCGGATCGTGCCGCTGGTGCACGTCATCAGCCACGCGATCCTCCGCAGCCTCCAGATCCTGAGGTCGCCGTCGGCCATGCACGACCGCCACGAGCTCTCGGCGGCGCTCGGCGGGCCGCCGGGCCAGGGAGAGAGCCCGCTGGTGCGGCTGCTGCCGGCCGCCGCGCGAACCACGCTCTACCGGATCGCGCTCGACCGCGGCTTCGAAGACGCGTGGGTCGGCCGGTTCGTCGTGGGACCGGTGCTCACAGCCCTGCGGTCGGCGGCGGATTTCGAGCGGCGGATCGTGGCCCGGCTGGGGGGCAGCCAGGATGTCGCCGCCGAGTGGCATCGCGATCGGGGGGCCGCATGACCGCGCTCACCGCCGCGCCACTCTGGGACGCGCTCGCCTGCGAGCGGCTGCTGCCGGCCGCCGCGGCCATCGCCGTATTCGCGCCGCTGGCAGGGGCCGCCGGGGCCCAACTCGCCGGCACGCGGTGCCACCCGAGGCTGCCGGCGGGCTGGTCGCTGGCGGCCTCGCTGGCCGCGGCGCTCACGCTCGCCTGGGGCTGGCGATCCGGGCCGGGCCGGGAGGTGCTCCTCGGCCCGCGGCTGGCCGGTGGCAGCCTCGTGCATCTCGACGGGCTCACGGCGATCCTGCTGCCGCTGGTGGCGATCGTCACGCTGGCGATCGTGCTCGTCGCGCCGCGGCGGGCGGTGACGGTCGGCGGCGTCACGAGGCTCCTCATCGGGGCGACGTTGACGGCCGCCCTGATGACCACGGCCCATCCGGTCGCGCTCGTGGTGCTCTGGGCGGCCTCGCTGGTGCCCACGTGGCTCTCCACGCGGGCCACGCCGGGCGGCCGCCCCACGGCCCGGGTCTACGCGATCATGATGATCGCCGGCAGCGTGCTGTTTGCGGTCGGCGTGGCCCTGATGGCGGCCGATCCGCCCTGGGCTCCCGCGGCCGGCGCGACGGGGGCGGCCGGCGGCTGGCTGGTGGCCGTGGCGGTCATGATCCGCAAGGGGATCGTGCCCTTCCACTCCTGGTATCCGGCGCTCTTCAACGCGGCCCCGATGTCGGCGGCTCTGGCGGCGACGATGCCGCAGGTGGCCTCCTACGCGGCCGTGCGGCTGCTGGTGGGCCATGCCGACGGCGTGCGGGCGGAGCTCGTCGTGCTTTCGCAGGCGGCGCTCGTCACGGCCGCCTACGGGGCGGCGCTGGCCGTCGTCCAGCGGGATGTCCGCGGGCTGGTGGGCACGCTCGCCCTGAGCCAGTCGGCGATGGTGCTGGCCGGGCTCTCCGGAGGGCTGCCAATGGAGCTCTGCGGGGCGCTGGCGGTCTGGGTGTCGAGCGGGCTGGCGCTCACCGGCATCGGCCTGGTGTCGTGGGCGCTCGAGAGCCGGGCCGGCGAGCTCGAGCTCGATTCGGCCCAGGGACGATTCAACGACGCGCCGGCTCTGGCCGCCTTCTTCCTGCTCTTCGGCCTGGCGAGCCTCGGCTTCCCGGGCACGCTCTCCTTCGTCGCCGACGACCTGATCGTGGCGGGCAGCCTGGGCGACCAGCCCCACGCGGGCTTGCTCGTGATCGTGGCGACGGTGTTCTCCGGGATCGCCGTCGTTCGCGGCTGGTTCCGGATCTTCGGCGGCCCGGCCACGCCGGACGCGCCGCGGCACCAGATCCTCCGCCGCGAGCGGCTGCCGCTCACCCTGCTCCTGGCCGTGCTCTTCGGCCTGGGGCTCTGGCCCGGCCCGTTCGTGCGGTCGCTCGAACAGGTGTGCATCTCGCTGATGGGCGCTGCCCGCGACCTCCCCTCTCATCCCCCTCACGGAGTTCACCAGTGAACGCCCCAACCCCCGGCTCGCTTCCCCACGTCGCCACCGGGCCCGCACCCCGCGGCGACGTGGCGGGCTTCGGCCGCCACCTGCGGGCCGACGCCACGAGCGGGTTTCTCGTGTTCCTGATCGCGCTGCCCTTGTGTCTGGGGATCTCGCTGGCGAGCGGATTTCCTCCGGTGGCTGGCGTCTTCACGGCGGCCGTGGGCGCGATCATCACGAGCCTGATCAGCAACTCCGAGCTCACGATCAAGGGGCCGGCGGCGGGCCTGATCGTGATCGTGCTGGGCGCGATGCAGTCGTTCGGCTTCACCGGCGGATCCGATCCGGCGGCCGACATGGCCGCCTACCGGATGGTGATCGCGGTGGGCTGCGTGGCGGGCCTCGTGCAGGTCGCGTTCGGACTGCTGCGGGTGGGCGCGCTGTCCGACTTCTTTCCGACGGCCGTGGTGCATGGCATGCTCGCGGCGATCGGACTGATCATCTTTCTCAAGCAACTGCCGGTGGTGTTCGGCGAGAAACCGCCGGGCGAGCCGCTCGAAACGCTGACCAACCTGCCGGCCGAGATCGCCGGCATCAACCCGGCGATCGCAGTGATCGGCGTCGCAAGCCTCGTGATCCTGTTCGGCTGGCCGTTTCTGCGGCGCTGGGTGCGGCCGGCGTGGCTGCGGCTCGTGCCGGCCCAGCTGCTCGTCCTGGCGGCGGCCGTGCCCCTGGGCTTGTGGTTCGACCTGGCCCACGACCACTACTACCACTTCGCCGGTCACGACTATCCCGTGGGCGAGTCGTTCCTGGTGAGCGTGCCGAAAAACCTGCTGGCGGCCGTCACCCTGCCCGACTTCTCGGTGTTCACCTCGCCGGCCACGCGGCTGGCCGCCGCCTGGTGGGTGGTGATGTTCGCCCTGGTGGGCAGCGTCGAGTCGCTGCTCTCGGCCAAGGCGATCGACCTGCTCGATCCGTGGAAGCGCAAGACCGACATGAACCGTGACCTGCTCGCGGTGGGTACGGCCAACGTGGTCGTGGCGGCGATCGGCGGCCTGCCGATGATCTCGGAGATCGTGCGCAGCAAGGCCAACATCGATGCCGGCGCGCGGACCCGCTTCGCCGACCTCTGGCACGGGCTCTTTCTGCTGGCGTTCGTGGCTTTCGCGCCGGGGATCATCCACATGATCCCGCTCTCTGCACTGGCCGCGATGCTCGTCTACACCGGGGCCCGGCTGGCCTCGCCGAAGGAGTTTCTCAACGTGTTCCGGATCGGCCCGGAGCAGCTGGTTATCTTCGTGACCACGATCATCGCGGTCCTGCTCACCGACCTGCTCATCGGCGTGGGGTTCGGGATCGCGCTGAAGTTCGTGATCCATGCGGCCAACGGCGTGCCGCTCAACTCGTTCTTCAAGCCGTTTCTCCAGGTGACCACGCTCGACGACCAGACCGTGCAGATCGAGGCCGCCGGCTCGGCTGTGTTCAGCAACTGGCTGCCCTTCCGCCGCCAGATCGTGCAACTGGGCCTGCTCCAGGGCAACGACGTGGTGGTGAACCTGGCCGGCACGCGGCTGGTGGACCACAGCGTGATGGAGAAGCTCCAGGAGCTCTCCCACGACTTCGCGCGGGCGGGCCGCCGGCTGGAGGTGGTGGGGCTCGACGACCACCGGGGGCTTTCCAAGCATCCCCACGCCACGCGCCGGCGGCCGCGACAAAAGCCCCCCGCGTAGTCGGTCAGGCGGTCAGGCGGGCATGGCGGCGTCGGCGGGCAGGCCGGCGAGCGTGTCGGGCACGATCCGGGTGGTGCCGCTGCCCACGTCGTAGACCATGCCCACGATGCCCACGCGGCCCTCCCGGATGAGCCGGTCGAGCACGCCGCTGCGGCGGCGGATCTCCGCGACCACCCGGCCCACGTTTTTGGCGGCCACGTCGTCGGCCACGTTCTGAAAACCCTCCTTGGCCGCGTCGGCGACGAGCCGACACGAGGCCGCGTCGACCGACTTGCCGATGCTCTCCATGATCGGCGCCAGATGCACGCACTCGGGCGCCACCGGCACCTCCGGATGGCAGGCCACCTGCACGGCCGCGTTTACGGCCCCGCAGCGGGTGTGGCCGAGCACGACCACGAGCTTCGCCCCGGCGACGGCGCAGGCGAACTCCATGCTCCCGAGCACCTCGTCGGTGGCCACGTTGCCCGCCACCCGCACGCTGAAAATGTCGCCCAGACCCATGTCGAAGAGGATCTCCGCCGGCGACCGGGAATCGATGCAGGAAAGCACCACGGCGACCGGGTGCTGGCCCACGGCGGTGGCCACCATCTGGCGACCGAGGTCGCGCTTGAGCTGGGTGCCGGTGCGGAACCGCTCGTTGCCGGCCCGCAGGTAGGCGAGGACCCGCTCCGGGGTGAGATCCTGCTGCAACTCACGGCTCGAGAAGTCGACGAAGTTGATCACGTCGGCGATCTCGTATTTCGGCCGGAAGCCTTTCGTACTCACGTGCACCCCACGGGCGGGAGCGATCGAGTCGCGGTATTCGCGGACGGTCTCGAGGATGTCGGGATCGATGTAGACCGATTCGCTGGCGTCGAGCAGCACGTGCCGGCCACGGGGCATGCCATCGAGCACCCGCCGCAGCTCGGCGCGGTTGAGGAAGCTCACCTGGTTGGCGAGCTCCACCCGGGTCACGTCGCCGGCGAGATGATGCTCCACCACCAGCCGCATCGGCCGCCGCTGGTTGCTCCAGAGGATGAAGCCCAGGCTCACGACCAGCCCGATCAGGATGCCCTGGAGCGGGTCGGTGAACACGATCGCCACGAGCGTGATCAGGTACGGGACCAACTGGTATCGGCCGGCCCGCCGCATCTCGCGAAACACCGCCGGGCTGGCGAGCCGCAGGCCGGTGGTGATCAGGATCGCGGCCAGGCAGGCGAGCGGGATCTGATTGATGGCCCGCGGGAAAAGCGCGAGCGCCGCGAGCAGGAGCAGCCCGTGCACGATCGCCGCCCGCTTGGTGCGGGCCCCCGCGTCGACGTTGACGCTCGACCGCACGATCTCGCAGGTGAGCGGCAGCCCGCCGAGCAGCCCCGACACGCAGTTGCCCACCCCTTGGGCCACGAGCTCCCGGTTGGCCGGCGTGGTACGGCGGCGGGTGTCGAGCCGGTCGACGGCCTCGGTGGTGAGCAGGGCCTGGAGCGAGGCGACCAACGCGATCGTGACCGCGGCCCAATAGACGCCCGGATTGCCCACCTGCGCGAAGTCGGGCGTGTGCAGGAAGCCGAGCAACCCGCCGATGGTCTCGGCCACCGGCAACTGGACGCGGTGCGAGGCCTCGATCATCCATGGCTGGCCGAGCGGGTCGAAGCCGGCCACGCAGGCGATCCCGAAGGCGACCACGACCAGCGGGGCCGGAATGCCGCTGGCCCGCGTCAGCTTCCAACGGTTCCAGATCCAGAGCAGCACCAGCGACCCGAGGCCCACGACCATCGCGCCGGGATGGAGGTCGCCGACGATCTTGAGCAACTCCGAGAACGTGTTTTCGCGGTCTGGTTGGAAAAACGACATCTCACCTTCGTAGTCGGTGTCATGGCCGACGAGGTGGGGGATCTGCTTGAGGATCAGGATCACGCCGATCGCAGAGAGGAGGCCGCGAACCACGCTGGTGGGCACGAACGACTTGATGAAGCCCCCCTGCGCCAGGCCGAGGGCGATCTGGATCAGCCCGGCGATCACCACGGCCAACAGCAGCGCCTCGAGCGAGCCGAGCATGGTGAGCTCGGCGGCCACGACGGCCACGAGCCCGGCGGCGGGCCCGGAGATCATCACCTGCGCGCCGCTGAGCCAGCCCACGACCACACCTGCGACGATGCCGGCGATCACGCCGCTGATCGCCGGGGCGCCGGAGGCCATCGCGATGCCGACGCAGAGCGGCAGCGCCACGAAGAACGTCACCAGCCCTGCCATCAGGTCGGCGGCGACGTCGCGCGGCGCGAACGGGGCATGGCTGACGAGTTCGTTATCCAAATCGGTCTGGGGCATGGCGCGGTTCCGTGGTCACGAGTCTGGGGAGGCTGGCTCGACGGAGGGGGCCGCCCAGCTGGATCCGGCCGGTCGCGCGCGTCAGCGACGGGGCCGGCCGGTCTTGGAACGTCCGCCCTTGCGAGGGGCCTGCTTCGCGGGCCGCGGGTGGCCCGCGCCGCCCGGCCGACCGTCGACGAGCACGTCGATCGTGCCGTCTTCCACCCGATACAGCCAGCCATGGATCCTCGGCAGCGAACCCTTGGCGTGCATGTTACGGATCAGGGCAAGGTTCTGGAGGTGCTTGATCTGGAGTTTGACGTTTTCCTCGGTCAGCACGGCCAGCTTTTCCTCGCGGCCGAGCTTCCGCTCCTTGGCGATCCGGTCGGCGGCCTCCTTGGCGCCCGTCGCGATGCAGAGCCAGTCGGCGATGTAGTTCTCGCGGACTCCGTCTTCGATCGCGGCGATGCCGCCGCAGCGGGTGTGGCCACAGACGATGATGTCCTCGATCCCGAGGTGCACGACACCATACTCGAGGATGGCCGAGATGTTCACGTCGTTGAAGGCCACGATGTTGGCGACGTTGCGATGAACGAACATCGTGCCCGGCTTCGACCCGGTCATCTGGTGTTCGCTGACGCGGGAATCGGAGCAGCCGATCCAGAGCACCTTCGGGGTCTGCTTGGTGGCGATGGAGCGGTAGTAGTCCTTGTTGGGATCGAACTCGCCGGTCACGAACCGGCCGTTGCCCGCGAGCAAGGTGTCGATCGTTCCGGCCATGGGTTTCGCTCCGCTGTCGTGAGGGCCGCCAAATCGCGACCCGTGAGGCGTCAAGGGTAGCAGCCCGGCAGACGCCCGGCCAACGGGCTCATGGGCCGCGGGCGACCACGCTGGCGATTTTCTCCCATGCGGTCCAGAGACCGATCGTGAGGAATCCGGCTGCCGACACCCAGACCAGCAGGTCC
>JBILOA010000460.1:0-2710 GCA_044374735.1 Pirellulales bacterium
CCCTGGCCAACCCCGCCAAGCAGCCGCGGATCGAGTTCAAGGACGAGTGGTTCGACATCGCCAGCGACGAGACGCCGGAGGGCGTGGCCCCCGACGTGGGCCGCGAGGCCTACAAGGCCTGACGGGCGGTGGCGTGGCGGCCAGCGCGGGCCGAATCCTGGCCGGGGCTCGCGGCGGCTCCTGACCTGCAGGCGAGCCCTGCCCTCGGATCAGGTGCTGCCCCTCGGTGTCGCTTGGCGGCCGAGGCTCAGTAGCTCGGCGTGTACCAGCCGTCGTGGACCCGCCAGTGGGTGCCGCCGGAGTGGGTGACGAGGCTCGGCGTGTCGCCGTGCCACTCCCACCGCTGGCCGGTGGCCTCGTCGAACACGCTCGACACGCAGGGCGTCGGCCCGAGTTCCCAGCGGCCGGAGGCATCGAGCCGGAGCATCGGCCGGGCCCCCTGGATCGCGAACAGTCGAGCAAGCTCGGGCGAGCGGCGTTCGAGGGCCCGCCGCCGCTCGGCGTCGGTGCCCCGCAGGTCGAACATCCGGGCCGGCTGGGTGGAGCCCTCGCCCATGGTGTAGCGCAGGGTGCCGGCCGCGTCGGCCTTGCTCCAGACCCAGCGGCCAAGGCCCGCGTCAAACCGTCCGTAGACGTGTCCGGGCCGCAACTCGGCGGGCTTGATCGGGTGCAGCTTCTCGTCCATCGGGTCGTAGCGGTAGATCGCGTTCCGATCCCGGCCGGCATCGGCGGTGGCCGTGGCATCGGCCGCCGGCACGGGCTGCGGGTCGGCGGCGCCGACGGTCGCGATTCGGAGGGCGACCGTGAGAACGATCAGGGTGAGGGCCGTGAGCCAAGGGCTGCGTCGAGGCACGCTGAGAGTCTCCCGGGGGGGTCACATCCGGCCATCGGACGCTTCCGGACAAGGATAGCTCGCCCTTTTCGGGCTGCACGCCGCAAGCAAAACGGCCTTGCGAACCGCAGATGCGGGTCGCAAGGCCGTTGCTGGCTCGAGTGAAGTACCCCCACGGGGAGTCGAACCCCGGTTTTCGGACTGAGAACCCGACGTCCTGGGCCACTAGACGATGGGGGCGGGCGGCGGAGGGCTGACCCTTCGCCTCTTCTCGGTTCTAGCAGTGTCGGCCCGGGAGTCAAGCAGACTTGAAGGCCCCTGCACACGGGCCATACAGGCGTTTTCTCGGCCGCCCGCGGGCCCCGGCGAAGCTCCCCCGCCTGGTTGCCGGGGGGCGGCCAGACGTCCTCGTTGGCGGCCCCCAACCGCAGGCTGAAACACGGGCTCCAGCCGCCTACCGCCGCGCGCGGAAGAGCGCGCCGACGCGTGGCAGGGATCGGCCCACCGCAAACCCGGCCCCCGCCGCCGCCAGCGTCGCCACGGCCGTCGCCAGGAACGCCCGCCGCCGCGAGTTCCGCTGCGACCGCACGCGGCCCTCGACCGCCTCCAGATGGAGCGTCGCCTCCCGCAGCCGGCCAGTCGCCGCGTGCGGCCGGATCGCCGCCGTCACCGCGTTGGCCAGGGCCGCCGCCCGCGGATCGCTCGGGGTGCCCCCGAAGAGCGCGATGTCGTCGGCATCCCACGCCAGGGGCGACTCGCCGTGCCGCATACCCGGGGCCACGCTCGCCTCCAGCTCGCTCACGGCCTGAAGCAGTTCCTGCGGCGATGCGTAGCGGTCGGTCGGCTCCTTCGCCAACAGCCGCTCCACGATTCCGCACAAGCCCGCCGGCAGATCGGGTCGCCGCGTCGCCAGCGGTGTCGGCGGCTCCTTGATGTGGGCCATGACCACGGCGATCGCAGACGGGCCGGTGAAGGGCGGCTTGCCGGCGAGCAGGTGGTAGACCGTCGCCCCCAGCGAGTAGAGGTCGCTGCGGGCATCGACCACGCGGCCCTCCCCCTGCTCCGGGCTCATGTAGAGCGGCGTGCCGAGGGTCATGCCATCCTGCGTGAGCTCGAGATCCTCGCCGGCCACCCGCACCAGCCCGAAGTCGGCCACCTTCACGTCGCCGGCCGGCGTCACGAGCAGGTTCTCGGGCTTGATGTCGCGGTGGACGATCCCCTGCTGGGCGGCCCGGACGAGCGCCGAGCCCACCTGCGCGAGCACCGCTAGGGCCTGCCGCGGGTCGAGCGGACCGCGGACCTCGAGCCAGGTCCGCAGCGACGGCCCGGCCACGTACTCCTCGGCCAGGACATGCACCCCGTCGAGGCAGGCCACCTCGTGGATCTGCACGATGTGACCATGCACGAGCGAGGCCGCGGCCCGGGCCTCCTGCTCGAACCGGCTCACGGCCGCCGGGTGGCGGAGCGTCTCGGGCCGCAAGACCTTGAGCGCCACGTGGCGACCGAGCGAGGTCTGCTCGGCGAGGTAGACGTCGGCCATCGCGCCGCTGCCCAGCCGGCGCATGAGCCGATAGCCTCCGAGCCTCCGGCCGGAAAGATCTTCGTCGGCAGCACCGGCCGCGGGCACGTCGTCCATCGCCCGACCAGTATCGAGTCCGCGTGGCCGAGCGGCAAACCGGGGCCGCTGGTCAGTCGAGCCGCTCGCGGCCTCGGCCGCCGAAGAGCACCCGCAGCCCCAGCACGATCAGGGCCAGCCCGCCGGCGGTGGCGAGGAAGTCGGGCCCGGAACCACCGTTGACTGGCCAGTTGGCCCAGGCCGGGAGCGTGAACCCCGCCGCGGCCGGCTGCTGGCCACCCATCGGCAGGCCTCCGGCGTCG
>JBILOA010000461.1:0-2707 GCA_044374735.1 Pirellulales bacterium
CCGTAGCCACCGAAACCGTTGCCGTTGATCGAGGAGTAGGTGACGACGATCTTCTTGTTGGGATCGGCCACCTTGCCTTCGTCGTCGAAGTAGCCCGGGGCGGGATACTCGTACATGCAGTAGACGTGGTCGTCGATCTCGCGGTCGGCCGGAAAGATGCTGCGGTTGCCGACGGCGGTCACCGTCAGCGGCTTGATCTTCTTGCCCTTGCCGTGGGCCGCCGAGACGAAGATCCCGGCCGCGTCGAGCTGGTGGCTGCCGAGCTCGGCCATCAGGCCGCCGCCCGTGCGCTGCCAGAGCCGCCAGCGAATCAGCTCCTCGAGCGGGGTCCGCGTGGAACCGTCGCCGAGCGTCAGCGAGGTGTAGCCGTGCTTCGCCGCATCCACGTCGACGTCGAGCAGCTGCGCCTCCGCCTGCGCGATCCGCTTCCGGAGGGCGTCGATCTCGGCGGGCTTGGCCTTGTCGAGCGACTGCTTCCAGCCGGTGAGCTGCTTGACGAGCTTCTCGTCGCCCGGCATCGGGGGCTTCCAGGAATCTTTGCCGGGGAGGTTGCCGCGGTGCCACTGGGCCCGGATCGCGTGCAGGTCGCCGATCAGGCGGGCGGTGCCGATCGTGTGGACGGCGTTGTCGTAGAGGATGCTGTAGTGCCGCTGGTGACCGGTGGCCAGCAGCTTGCCCGTCTCGCGGGAGACGCGGCTCATCTCCTTGCACTCGTGGATGCTGTGGCCCATCAGCTTCTCGGTGAGCACGTGCTTGCCGGCCCGCATCGCCTTGATGGAGGCGGGGGCGTGCAGGTGGAGCGGCAGCGCGATCACGACCGCTTCCACGTCGGGGTCGGCCAGAAGCTCCTCGTAGGCCTCGTAGACCTTGACCTGCTTGCGGGCCGCGTCCTCGGTGGTCCAGCCATACTTCGCCATCAGCCCGGGGCGGGCCACCAGGGCGCTGGGGCTCGAAGCGTCGCCGTGGAAGGCGCGGAAGCGGTTGTAGGGGCGGATGTCGGCGATCGCCACCACGTTCAGGTAGTCGGGATTGTGGGCGCCGATCAAGACGCTCCCCTCGTCGCCGGTGCCGATCACGCCCACGCGAAGCGGATCCCCCACGCTCTTGCCGTAGCCGAAGTAGAGCGAGCCCAGGCCGGCCCCGGCCGCCACGCCCGCGGTCACGCCGGCGAGGAAGTCGCGGCGGGTGATGCTGACGGCGTCGGAGAAGTTGTCCTTGCCGATCTGCTTCTGCTGCTCGGACACGTTCATCGGGTCACCTCGGGAAGGAAAGGTCGGGTCAGCGGTCGCGGGCCGCCGCCGGGCTGCAGCAGCCGCGGGACAGCGGGCAGTGGGAGGAGATCCAGGGCTGAAGGAAGTAGTCGAGGCCGCTCCAGCCGCCGGTGGGCAGGGCGGCGATCGCCAGCAGGGCGGCGAGCTCCACCCACTGGTCATACGTGGCCTGGGCCCCGGGCACCCAGAACGGCTGCGAGGCCACGACGGTGCACAGGAACAGGGCGCCGCCCATGGCGTTGAACTTCACGAGCAGGCCGAGCACCAGGCAGGCGCCGATCGTCACCAGCGACCAGCTCACGAACCGGTCGCCCTTCCAGAGCGCCGTCTTGGGGGCGACGGCCGCGAGCTTCTCCCGGTCGGCCGCGGGCAGGCCTTCGTCCCAGGTCGCCTCGAGCCGCCGGCCCATTGCGGCCGCCTCGGTCATCCACGCGGAGGCCTGGCCCGCGAGTTCCCGCCGCTTCTTGGCGACGCGATCGCGTTCGAAGGGCACTTCGGCCGCGGCCTTGGTGGCCTCCTTGTCGGCCAGCCGCGCGAGTTCCAGTCGGTAGTCGTTGAGGTCGGGCCGCAGGCCGGCCAGCCAGCCGGCCAACTCCTTCCGCGACGCCTCCAGGGCCGCCTTCGCCGCCTCGAGCTTTTCCTCGGGCAGGGGCACGACCTTGAGGCGATCCACGAGCCGCTGTTCCCAGCCCGAGGTGACGCTCTTCTCCCAGGCCGCGATCGTCTCGTCGGCCGGCTTTTGGTCGGCGGCCCCGAGCGTGCGCGACCAGTCGCCCGTCTCTGGCAAGAGCGCCCGGTAGGTCGGGGCCAGCGGCCCGACGGCCGCCTTGCGGAAGCCCGCGCTCGACCAGGCCGGGTCGCGGAGATGGCTCACGCCCTCGAGGAAAAAATGCAGGCCGAGCACCGTCCGCAGGAAGGCCAGGGCGATGAGGGCGAGGATCGTGGTGCGCATGGCGAAATGGCGACGCGGACGCGGGATGATCGTGTAGTTGAACCTCGAACCACCCCCCTCGGCAAGTCCCCGGTCGCCGATCCCCCGACGTCGGCGACCGGCGGTGCGCGGATTCGGGCTCCCGCCGGTCACTTGCCAGAAAACCCGTCCGGCTGCGACAACCGCCGGTCCCCATGCGGATCGTTCTCTGTTATCCCGTCGAGCCCCAGCACGTCGCCGCCATCCAGGCGGCCGCGCCCGGGGCCGAGCTGGTCGATGCCGGCCAGGAGCGGGTGGCGACGGAACTGCCCGCCGCCGACATCTTCTGCGGTCACCCCAAGGTGCCGGTGCCCTGGGAGCGGGTCGTCGCCGAGGGCCGGCTCCGGTGGATCCAGTCGTCGGCCGCCGGGCTCGACCACTGCCTGGTGCCCGCGGTCGTCGGCTCCTCGATCACCGTGACGAGCGCCTCCGGGGTGTTGGCCGACCAGGTTTCGGAGCACGCCGT
>JBILOA010000462.1:0-2703 GCA_044374735.1 Pirellulales bacterium
CTGGGCGACCTCCACCAGCCGCTTGGCCAGATTTTCCACGCCGATCTCGGTGACCGAGTAGCGGTTGCCGGTCATCGCCAGCGCCCCGTCGGGCTTCAGCGACACGGTGCCCACCATCGCCCGCACGCCGCTGCCCGCGTGGGCCAGCATGTTGCCGTCGTTGCGGCCGGCCACGTAAATCACCTCCTGGCCCTTCACCTCGTCCGGGGCGAGGAAGTAGAGGTAGACGCTGAACGGCTCGTGCCGGATCTTCGCGAAGATGTACTGGTGCTCGCCGAGTTTGCCGTCGATCCGCTCCCGCTTGACCATCGTGCAGGAGTAGTCCTTGACGTTGCCCCGGAGCTGGGCGAGGCCGCGCTGGGCCAGTTCGAGAGCCGGCTCGAGCGGGTGCTGTCCGGCCGCCGCGACCGTCGCGTCGCCGGCGTTGGCATTGCCTTCGGCGGCGCCGCCGTGCGGGACGAGCCCCGGGCCTTGCGTGTCCTGCGCCCGTGCGGCGACCGACGAAGCCGCGAGCGCCGCGAGGGCGAAGGCCATGACGCCCCGGCGAGTGAAGCCGTGCGCGGGGAAGAACTGCATCATGGCGGCCATCGATCCCTCCATGGATCTCGGGTGTTCGAGTGTTCGGAAGCCGGGGTGGTCGGGCGCGATCCGAAGATGCGCGCTGACCCTTGAATCGCTTATCGCCGGGAACGTCGGGGGGGGTTGAGCCTCGTCCGTGTCCTCGGCACGTTCCGCACGGTCGTGCGAACCGGACGGAAACGGGCCGGGAGTCTAACGGTGCTCCCAGGTCGCCACCAGCCCACCTTGCCCGCGGAAAATCGCCCGCGGGAGCCGGTTTCTGCCGGGGGAAAGGCCGCCGCTTGTCGCCGCCGCCACGACGAACCATGCTCCACGGTCCCTCACCGCCGTCCGCCGTCGCCCCCTCATGCCCGCCGCCGAGCCCATCTACGCCACGCCCGCCCTGGAGGTGGCCCGGATCGAGTCGCTGCCCTTCGGCGAACACACCTACGTGGTGCGCCGTCCCGGCAACACCGAGTGCCTCGTCGTCGACCCCGGCTTCGAGCCCGCGGAGATCATCGCCTGGCTCGAGCGACACGGACTCGAGCCCCGCGCCATCCTGCTCACCCACGGCCACTCCGATCACATCGCGGGCAACGCCGCCCTCAAGGCTCGTTGGCCCGCCGTCCCGCTGCTGATCGGGCAGGGCGACGCGGCCAAGCTCACCGATCCCACGGCCAACCTCTCGGCCCCGTTCGGCCTGCCGCTCACGAGTCCGCCGGCCGACCGGCTCCTGGCGGATGGGGAGCGGCTTGCCCTGGCCGGCTGCGAACTCGTGGTCCGCGAGATCCCGGGCCACTCGGCCGGCCACGTCGTGTTCATCCTCGAGGGTGAGAACCCGCCGCTGGTATTCGGCGGCGACGTGCTCTTCCAGGAGAGCATCGGCCGCACCGACTTTCCCGACGGCGACTTCGAGGCCCTGGCCGCCGGCATCCGGCGGCACCTCTACACGCTCCCGCCCGAGGCGATCGTGTTTCCCGGCCACGGGGAGCCCACGACCGTCGGGCACGAGCGGCGGCACAACCCCTTCGTCCCGGCCCGATCATCGGATTGACCATGGCCTCCGCCACGATCGATGATGGCGACATGCTCTCGCCGGCCGATCTCCGCGACCTGCCACCGGCCCAACGGCCCCGGGGTCGGATCCGTTCGCCCGTCTGCCGGGCGGCGGGGCTGGGCCTCGCGGCGCTGGCGCGGCTGCTGGCGGGGGCGAGCGTGCGCTGGATCGCCAGCCAGCCCGACACCTGCCAGCGGGTCTACTTCGCCAATCACACGAGCCACCTCGACGCGCTGGTGATCTGGTCGAGCCTCCCGCAGACCGTCCGCGAGGTGACCCGTCCGGTGGCGGCCAAGGACTACTGGTCGCGGGGGCTCGTCCGCCGCTGGCTGGCGACGGAGGTGTTCGACGCGATCCTGATCGACCGCACCGACATCAAGGTCCATCAGAGCCCGGTCGACCTGATGCTCCGCGAGGCGGGCAACAGCCACTCGCTGATCGTGTTTCCCGAGGGCAGCCGCAGCATCAGCGGCGAGGTGGGCGAGTTCAAGAGCGGCCTCTACTACCTGGCCAAGAAGCGGCCCGACCTGGAACTGATTCCGGTCCACATCGACAACCTCAACCGCGTCCTGCCGCGCGGCGAGTTCCTGCCGGTGCCGCTGCTCTCGTGCATCAGTTTCGGGCCGCCCTTGTGGCTGGAGCGGGGCGAGGCCAAACTCGACTTCCTCGCCCGGGCCCGCCGCGCCGTCATGGCCCTGAAAGAATAGACACGCAGGAGCGGCCTCGATCCGGAACCGCGGCGGTTTCGGCGACCGGGGCCGCGGCAACGCGGGCATGACCGACAACCGCACGATCGCTCTCGTCGCCGGCGTGCTCGCCCTGCTCACGGCGGCCACGGCCGTCGGCCAGTTTCTCCGGCGGCATCCCGACCGCGGCCTCGACCCGGCCGCCGTCCGCACCTTCAACCGCCGCCTCCGGGGCTGGTGGATCCTGTGCACGGTGCTGGCCGCCGCCTTCTGGCTGGGCACGACGGCCACGGTCGTGCTGTTCGGCCTGGTCTCGTTCTGGGCGCTCCGCGAGTTCATCACGCTGACGCCGACCCGCAAGGGAGACCACCGGGCCCTGTTCTGGGTGTTCTTCGCCTTCAC
>JBILOA010000463.1:0-2695 GCA_044374735.1 Pirellulales bacterium
GGTGACGCCGGTGGCGTTGAGCCCGGCATGGCAGACAGGCTCCACCCGCCCTCCGTCGCGGGAGAGCCACACGAGCCCAGCGACCGCTTCCATCGCCTGGAGCGTCTGGTCGAGCAGGGCGGAGAAAAACTCCGCCTCCGACTTGCCCTGTCGCGACATGGCCTTGATCTGGTCGATCAGCCCGCGAATCTGCTCGCGGGCCCGATAGACCTCCTGGGATTCGTCGATGCTCATGATGGATGGGGGATCGCCCCGGGATCGCACCGGCCAGGGGGGCTGGCAGGGCGATCCACGGGGCGAACGCTTGCTCTAGGAGGGAAAACGGAAATCACGCGGGCCGAGGGTCAGCCCCCGCCCTGCAACCCCGCCGGTCAGGCGCGAGTCTGCTGAACGACCCGCTTCTGGACGTCGGTCTCGAGCGTGCCGAAGGCCTGCTCGTGCCGGGCGACGGCGTGCCCCAGGGCATACGCCAGCCGCTTGGCCGTGAAGAAGTTGACGATGATCCGCTGGGTGAGCTGGATCGTCTCCGGCGAGGTGCCGCCGACCTGCTTGTTGAGGCCGAAGTCGACGATCAGCTCCTCGGGCGTCCCGGTCACCCGGCAGAAGTTGGCGTAGGTGGCGACGATATGGGATTCGTCGACCGGCACATGAACGGGTTCGGGGCGGTTGGTCTGCTCGTCGGCCATGGAGGGCTCCGGTGCGAAGGGGGAAACGCCGCCGTGCCAGCCGTCCCGCGTCGGGAAGGCTCTGGCCGTCGGATCTCGGAGTCTACCACCCTGCCCGGGCGGGGGCCAATCGCGGGCGCGATGAATGGCCCGGGAAAGGTGTCATGCGCTGCGGCGACTCCCGAGGCCGCCGTGACGGGCGAGCCAGTCGGTCGAGACAAAGCGTCGCAGGATCGAGCGGAAGCTGCGGATCGCGTCCCGCTCCCACGGTCCGCCCCGCACATCTTGTTCAATCCCCGCAAACCGCAGGCGACAGGGCCAGCCCCGCTCCACGGCGAGGCTGTTGAACCGCTCACCGATTCGCAGCGCCCACGCCGCTCCGAGCGTCTCCCGAACAGCCAGGAACGCGGGATCGATGGCGGCGTCGAGGCCATCGCCACCTCGCCGGCCCGACCCGCGGATCGACTGCCCGACCGCAAGCAGGGCGCCCACCGCGATCGACCAGCTGCAGGCGGCGTCCACGGATGCCGCCGGCGGGCTCTCGGGCGATGCCCCCGGCAGGAATGGCCAGATGAGCCCCAGTTGCCCGGCCGCCACGAGCGAGGCGGCCAGCCCCCGCCGGGTGGCGATGAAGTTCATCCAGCCGACGCCTATCAAGACGGGCAGAAAGAACTGCTCGAGCACGTGGATGTCGGGCAGGCTGCCCGGCCTGACGAGCAGGGCCGAGGCCGCCGGCATCGCGAGGACGAAGGCCAGCGTGGCCACGATCAGCTGCCAGACCCCGTGCTGCGGCCGCTTGGCTCCCAACAGCGACATGGCCGGACAGACCGCCAACGCGACGACTGCGAGCCGTGAGGCCGACCGGGCCGCCGGATCGACCACCCAGCCGCCGACGCGACCGGCCGCGTCGGCGGCCAGCGCCAACGAGGCGGCCACGCTCCAGGCGGCGGCGGGCACGGCCGTGGTGCCCCGGGCGAGCCAGCCCCCGGCGGCCGAAGCGGCCGCCGTGACCAGGGCCGCGGCGCAGGTGATCGTCTCGGGGCTCATGGCGACCAGGGGATGGCGAGGCGGGGGGTCCGCTCGCGAGCCTAGCGAATCCCCGGCCGCCGAGCCCGATCCGCCCAGCCGGTTGGAGCGGACGTGACGGTTGCGGAGGATCGAGCCGCCCGCCTGGGGTTTGCCCCACCCAACCGCCGACTTTCTCTTCGGCCCCCTTTCCGTTCGGCCTCCTGGAACCCTCCATGCGCCCCCTCGCCCGGGCCCGCCGCCGGCTGCTGTTTGCCGGCGCGGCCGTGGCCGCCTGCCTCGCGTGCGCCGACGGCTTCGCGATCGAGATGTTCACCTACTTCGGCGACGGCAGCCGGATCGGGCTGCCGAACCTGGAGGTGCCGATCGAGGCCTACCCGGGCATCCCGCTGCGGAGCGACCGCCTCCGGGCTCGCCGCCGGGCGATGCGGACGGGCCCGGGATCGGCCGTGCAGGTGGGACCACCGGGCTACGCCCGCGGGATCACGATCCGCTCGATGCCGACGGGGCAGCCAGTGCAGGCAACGCCCGCCAGCCCGACGGTTCCGACCATCGTCGGCGAGGAAGCCATCCCCACGCCAGACCCCGTCGCCCCGACGGCCCAAGAGCCGCCGGTGGCGCCGGAGCCGGCAGGAGACGAGGCACCGCCCGCTCCCATCAGCCCCCCTTCAGGGTCTTGAGCAGGTCCGCCGCGTCGGGTCGGGTGGCGAAGACGGCCTCGTTGGTCAGCACCTCCTCGAGGATCGCCTTGGCCCTGTCTTTCTCGCCCCGGTCCGAGAGCAGCTTCGCGACGTAGTAGGCGCCGTCACTCGTGAGGGCGTTGTTGCGGGCGATCTGGTCGAGGATCTTCTCGGCATCCTCGCGGCGGCCGAGCTTGTAGTACACCCAGGCCAGCGTCGTCAGGGCGTTGACCTGCTGGGGCGAGTTCTCCCGGTAGCGGGCCACGTTGGCCTCGGCCATCTCCACGGCCCGCTGCTGCGACTCCTTCTCTTCGGACTCGATCA
>JBILOA010000464.1:0-2694 GCA_044374735.1 Pirellulales bacterium
GGACGACCGAGTCGAAGACCGTGACCGGCTTCGGGAGGAGCTTCACGATCTCGCCGGCCGGCCGCGGCCGGGCGAACGAGTACATCTCGATGAACTGGAGGAAGTCGCCCGGATACTCCCGCTGCACCAGCCCCTGGAGCGCGAGCGCCATCTTCTTGACGTCGACGTACAGCCCGCCGTATCGCATCGAGCCGCTCATGTCGAGCACGACGGTGGTGGCGCACTTGGGCGTGTTGCGGGTCTTGTGGACCTCGATGTCCCGCTGGTCGAGCCGCAGCCGGCCACCCGGCGGACGGCCTCCCTCGGCCGCCTCGCGAAGCAGGGCGTTGGTGAGCGAGCCGGGGATGTCCATGTGGGCCACCGAGTCGCCGAACTCGTAGGGCCGCGTGGGCACGAGTTCGACCGCCCCGTCACCGGTCACGCCCACCTGGTGGCGGCCCGTCCGCGACGGATCGAGGGCCGCAAAGATCTGCTCGAGCAACTTGCCCTGGAAGGTCCGCAGCGCCTTGGGCGTGAGCTCGTAGCCCTTTTTGCCCTTCTCGAGCCCCTGGCGAGCGGCCGCCTGCTCGACCGCCTCCTCCACCTGCCGCCGAATCCGGTCGAGCTCCGACAGTTCGCCCGACTCGGCATACCGGGCGAGCGCGTCCATGTCGATCAGCACGACGCGGGCGTTCTTCCGCGCCTCCTCCAGCTGGGCGAGCAGCCGCTCGATCTCCTCGAGCTGCTCCTTGACCTCGATCGCCTCGTCGACGCCGAGCTTCTCCCGGCCCGTGAACGTCCACTTCGTGGCCAGGTCGTCGATCTGATAGGCCTTGCCCAGCCGGTCGACGAGCCCGACGAGCTCGACGGCGAACGGCCCCTGGTCGTCGTCCTGCGCGTACCAGAGCCGCTCGAGCCGGCGGAGCTGCTCCTCGTGCACCGCCCGCTGGAAGGCCTCGCGGTGCTTCGCCGGCGGCCGGGCCCGGGTCGCCGCCTCGTGAAACTCCCGGCGGGCCCGTTTGCGGGCGGACTGTGCGTCGTAACGCTCCAGGATCTTCCGCCGGATCTCCTCGAGCTTCCGCTTCAGCGAGTCGATCGACGGCCCCAGCCCCGCGATCTGGTCCGGCTCGAGCGTGATCGCGTCGGCCAGCTGTTCGGGCGTGAGCTGCATCTCGTCCAGATCGCCGAACTCGAGCAGATGCTCCATCGCCGCCGAGAGGAGATCGGTTTCCGGCGGCCGCGGCGGGGGAATGCGGGTCGGATCGTACCGCTGGTACGTGTGGACGATCCCGCCGAGCGTGTCACGGGTGGGCATGGGCTAGCGGAAGCCTCCCGTGTCGTAGACGGTCTTCCCGTGGGACTGGATCCTGGAGATCCGGTCGGTGGCGTGGAGCCCCGCCAGCACGAACTCGATGCAGCTCGCCCGCACCGCGGGGTCGCGGGCGGCGTTGACCTCGAAGGCCCGTTCCCAGACCGCCGGCACGTCGGCCAGGATCTCCCGATAGGCCGCGCTCGGCACCATGTCGCCCACCTCGACCTTCACGCCCGCGCCGAAGACCTTGCCGATCTCGTCGAGCCCGTGGGCCTCCACGTATTCCCCGAACACGGTGGCGATCGCGTCGGCCATCACGGCGTCGAGCACCTGTCGCTCGCTCATCTGGTGGCTCCCCATGAGGTCGAGCTCCAGTTTGCCGAGGCTCGACGTGTAGAGGTGGCCCAGGTCGCTGATCCGGGGCACGGCCGGCTTCTCGCCCTGCCGCACGCCCCGCTGCCGGGCGCTGGCGATCATCGTCTCGTAGTTGGCGATCGAAAACCGGGCCGAGACGCCCGACTGCTGGTCGATGTGCTTGCTCTTGCGGGCCGCGACGGTGATCTGCTCCACGATCTGCTTCATGAAGTGGGGCACGGCCACCGGCCACTCGCCCCCCAGGTCGACGCCCGCCTCCTGCTCGGCCACGGCGATGCCCAGTTCGCGGTCCCGCGGGTAGTGGGTGTGGATCACCGCCCCGATCCGGTCCTTGAGCTGCGGGATCACCTTGCCCGAGCGGTTGTAGGTGGAGGGATTCGCCGAGAACAGCAGCATCACGTCGATGTCGAACTTGACGGGATAGCCGCGGATCTGGACATCCCGCTCCTCGAGGATGTTGAACATCCCGACCTGGACGAGCTCGTCGAGCTCCGGCAGCTCGTTCATCGCGAAGATGCCCCGGTGCATCCGCGGGATCAGCCCGAGGTGCAGCGCCTCCTCGCTCGCCATGCTCGTGCCGCCGGCCAGCTTGGCCGGATCGATTTCGCCGATGATGTCGGCAAACTTCGTTCCCGGGGCCAGCCGCTCGGCGTAGCGTTCGGCGCGGGGCCACCAGGCGATGGGCACCTCGGCGGGATCGCGGCCGGCGACCAGCCGCCGGCCGGCGGCCGTGATCGGGGCGAGCGGATCGTCGTGGAGCGGGATCGCGGGATCGTCGAGGTAGGGGATCGCCTCGTCGAGAAACCGCACCAAGAGCCGCATCAGCCGGCTCTTGGCCTGCCCCTTCTCGCCCAGGAAGAGCATGTCGTGGCCGGCGATCAGCGAGATCGTGATCTCCGGGATCACCGTGTCGTCGTAGCCGACGATGCCCGGAAAGAGTTCCTCTCCCGTCTGGAGCATCCGCAGGAAGTTTTCCCGCACCTCGTCCTTGACGGACCGGGATCGCCAGCCGGTGGCCTGCAGTTCGG
>JBILOA010000466.1:0-2693 GCA_044374735.1 Pirellulales bacterium
CCCGAGGTGTTGCGGCTGATGAAGAAGCCGTCGGCCGACGACTACGTCGAGTTCGACAAGGAGTTCCAGGCGGCCAGCCGCCGGGTGGGCAAGAAGCAGTACACCGTCCCCTACTTCATCGCCAGCCATCCCGGCAGCGGCGTGGAGGAGATGATCGAGCTGGCGGTGTTCCTCAAGCAGAACAGCTACAAGCCCGACCAGGTGCAGGACTTCATCCCCAGCCCCTTCGACATCGCCGCCTGCATGTATTACACAGGCCTCGACCCGATGACGAAGGAGCCCGTGAAGGTCACCAAGGGACTCAAGGACCGGCGGATGCAGCGGGCGCTCCTGCAGTTCTTCAAGCCGGAGAACTGGTTCGAGGTGCGGCGGGCGCTCCTGGAGGCGGGCCGCCCCGAGCTGATCGGCAGCGGCTGCGACTGCCTGATTCCCGAACAGCCCCCGAAGGAGGCTCTCGACCGCCGGCGCCGGGAGGCGACGCAGGCCTTCACGGAGGAGACCAGCGGCGACCACATCCGCGGCGGCAAGCCCGCCCGGCCCCGGGCCAAGCAGCCCCGGCCACGAAAGAGCGTCGGCTACCGCCCCAAGCGCGGCGGGGGCTAGTTTTACGGCTGCAGGGGCATCCATGCCCCCTGCAGCCTTCGCGGCCCGCGGGCCTTCGGCCCCGGCCGCCGGCCGCACCTCCGGGCGGCCGTGTTCGTGCGCGTGGTGGCGCGCGGCGTGCGTTCAGACGAATCGACGCGGCACGTTGGCCTGAAACATCGCTTCCTCAAGCGTTGGGCTGCGAGGGGTTGCCGGTTCCCCGGAGCCGGCGTTGTTGGCAAGCGAAGGCAGGATGCCGAAAGCGCAGCCAGCATCGAGCGAACGGAAGGCAGGATGCCTGCAGTGAGCGTCCGGGCGACGGGGACCGGCAACCCCGAGCCCGCGTGACCCACGACGGTGCCAGCGTCCGGCGAGATGGCATGGGCAACCCCGAGCCTCCACACAGGACGGCCGGAGCGAGCGTCACATGACCCACGGACCCACGATGAAGGAATCGTCGGCGCCGCCGATCGTGAGCCGGCCGAGTTCCTCGTACGACCCGCCGAGCTGGTGGACGGCGATCGCCGTGGTCGACACCGTGTACAGCCGGTCGGCGATTCGCAGGCTGCGGAGCACCGGGCTGTCGTGCCGCACGTCGATGACGTGGGTGAAGCCCGCGTCGCGGTCGACGGCAAAGAGCTTGACGGTGTAGGACGTCTCCGGCAACGCGATGCTGGCGGTCTCCCCGTTGAAAATCGCCGAAACGTCGTCCGTGTCCTCGCCGCCCTCACCGGCGATGTCCGCCGGGTCATCGCCGACCACGACCGGCTCGTCGCCAACGACGACTGGGTCGTGATTCCAGGCCATCTCCGTCACGGGCACGGCCAGGAGCCCGTGGGACGCGAACCAGGCGAAGGCGTGGTGATCCCAGGCGGCCTCCGAGGAAGCCCAGCCGTCGGGGCCGCCCAGCGTGACGGCCTCCACCTCGGCTGGCGCGGCCGGGTCGGAGACGTCGAACAGCGAGAGCTTGCTCGTGTTCCAGGTGTCGCCCTGGCCGATGCCGAAGAGCCGCCCTTCTTCCATCGGGTGCAGGTAGGAGGAGAAGCCCGGGATCTTGAGTTCGCCGGTGATGCGGGGGTTCCGCGGGTCGGCCAGGTCGATCACGAACAGCGGATCGACCTGCTCGAAGGTGACCACGAACGCCTGGTCGTCGATGAACCGCACCGCCTTGAGATCCTCACCCGGGGCGATCCCCGTGACGCTGCCGAGCGTGACGAAATCGCGGCCCTGCCGGCCCAGCACGTGCAGCGAAGAACTGGCCGAGCGACCCCACCAGCCGGTCTGGGTGGCGATCCGGAAGGTGCCGTCGGCAGCCGCGTCCATCGCGAACTGATCCGGCACGTAGCCCGGCACGCTGCCAGACGCGAGATGTTCGATGCGATCGCCGAGCGAGAAGGCCGTGAGCGTGGTGGCCGGCCCCGCCCCGCCGCCCCACGACGTGCCGGCCACGTAGACGGCATCCGCCGACGCGTAGACCGTGCCGCCCATGCCGACCATCACCGCCGCGGCGTCGATTCCCGGCTCGCCGTCGCTCGTGGAGAGTCTGGCGACCGTCAGCAGGCCGCCGTCGGCTCCGCCGGCCGTCACATACACGGCCGCGCTCGTGAGGACGTCGGGCAGTGGTCCGCCGGCCACGGCCGCCCGCAGGGCATCGCCGTTCTCCACCACGAGATACACGCTCTCACCGATCGCTCGCGCGGCCAGGAGCGTGCCCTCGAGCTCCGTCTGCTCGACCAGCACCGGGGCGGCCGGATCCGCGAGCTCGAACACGCTGACCACGACCTGGCCTGACGACATCGGCCTGCCGGTGACCATCGTCGTCGCCAGATCTTCCGTGGTGGCGACGGTCGGTGATGCGTCGACGACCTCGCTCGACGCGGCGAACGGCTGGAATGTGCCGGGCCACGACCACTCGTTCGAGACGACCGTCACCCGGCCGGCGCCCAGGAACAAGCCCGTCGCATGGCCCGGCAGCGGCGTGCGGGAGAGCACGGCGAGGCTCGTCGGGTCGGCGTCGATCACGAGCAGCTCCCCGCCGACCACCGCGTACACGAAGCGGCCATCGGTCTTGACGATGTCGGCCTCCTCGACCCCGGCGACCTGGTTGTTGG
>JBILOA010000465.1:0-2693 GCA_044374735.1 Pirellulales bacterium
GCTCGACGGGCACGTCGTGCGCAACGAACTCTCCCCAGCCCTCGCCGCGCGGGGCGTGCGGTTCGGGTCGGCCGACGCCGTGCTCGCCGACCTCGAGGCGGAACTCAAGCCGCACTGGTTCTCGGTCATCGACGCCCGCAGCGACTGGTTCGCCGCCCTCCACGCGGCCTTTCACCGGGCCAGCGCCGTCCTCTACGTGCCCCCGGGCGTGAAGCTGGCTGAGCCGCTCCACGTGATGGCGGCCATCTCGGCGGGTGGGGTCGACACGTCGCACGTGCTGGTCGTGCTCGGTGACGGCGCAGAGGCCACCCTGCTGACCGAGACGGCGGGCGGCGGGGGAGCGGGTTCGGCCGGCGGCTTCCACTGCGGTGGCACCGAGATCGTGGTCGGCCGGCGGGCCTTCCTGCGGATGGTCAACCTGCAGAACTGGAACATGGGCGTCTGGCACTTCGCCCGTCAGAAGGCGGTGGTCCACGCCGGTGGCCGGCTCCAGTGGACGCTCGGGGCCCTCGGCAGCCGGCTCTCGCAGGTGGCCCAAGATGTGGCCCTCGTGGGCCGCGAGGCAGAGGCCCAGGTGAATGGCGTAATGTTCACCGAGGGCCGCCAGCACCTGGTCTACAACACGCTCCAGCACCACGAGGCTCCGGCCTGCAAGAGCGATCTGCTGTACAAGGGCGCGCTCCAGGATCGCTCGCGGCTGGTCTGGCGGGGCATGATCAAGGTGGACAAGGCCGCCCAGAAAACCGACGGCTACCAGCGGAACGACAACCTGATGCTCTCGAACGAGTCGCGTGCCGACTCGATTCCCGGCCTCGAGATCGAGGCCGACGACGTGCGGTGCACCCACGGGGCGACCAGCGGCCGCGTCGATGCCGAGCAGGTGTTCTACGCCCAGGCCCGCGGCCTGACCGCCGACGAGGCGGCCCGGCTCGTGGTGGCGGGGTTCTTTCAGCAGGTCTTCGACCGGATCACGATCCCCGAGGTCCGTGAGGCCTTGGCCCGGGCGGTATGCAGCCGGATCCGGCGGATTTCCTGAGGACCGGCGATGTCTGACTTCATCCGTGTGATCGACGTCGGCGAGGTTCCCGACCCAGGCAAGACGCTCGTGGAGGTCGAGGGCGAGATGATCGCCCTGTTCCACGTCGAAGGTCGGTGGCATGCAATCGACGACGTCTGCACCCACGACGGCGGCCCGCTGGCCGACGGCGAACTCCGCGACCACAAGATCGCCTGCCCCCGCCACGGGGCGAAGTTCGACATCCGCACGGGTGCCGCGCTGACGATGCCGGCGGTGCGGCCGACCCGGGCCCATGACACCAAGGTCGAGGCCGGGGGCGTCTGGGTGCGGCTCCGAGACTCGGCGACGGCCGACGGCCCGGCGGCCCACGCCGTCGGAGCAACGGCTGCGTCGACGTCGCCGCCCCCTGCCCCGCCGCCGGCGGCGGGCGACGTGACCGCGAGTGTCGCCCCGACTTCCTCCACCGCGGCCGTCACCAGCGGCCCCCTCTGCGAAGACACCGTCCGCGAAGTGCTCAAGGAGGTCAAGGACCCCGAGCTGTTCGTGAACATCGTCGACCTGGGGCTGATCTACGGCGTCACGATCGGCCCGGCGGTCGTCGATGCGGCCAAGCACGACGTCTCGATCGACATGACGATGACGAGCCCGGCCTGTCCGGCCGGTCCGCAGTTGATCGCCGACACGAAGCGGGCGCTCTCCCAGCGACCCGACGTGGCGGCCGTCGAGGTGCGGATCGTGATGGATCCGCCCTGGACGCCCGACCGGATGACCGAAGCCGCGCGGGACCAGCTCGGCATATTCTAAATTCACGGCTTCGCGGCCATCCATGGCCCGCGAAGCCTTGGCTCGGCGGAGGGGCAGCCAAGGTGCCCCTCGCCTCGCTGGCTGCTCGCACTGGCTTGAGCGCCGCCGGGCCATCCTTGGCCCCGGCGTGCTCGGCGGGCCTCCGCCCGCCGGCCGCACCTCCGGGCGGCCGTGTTCGTGAGCGACTTGGCACTCGGTGGGTTTCCAGACGAATCCGTGCCTCGTAGCGGCGGGACTCGATCCCGCCGATTGCGGGTCGGAGGGTGACCGGATTCCGCGGACCAGAAGCCCGCAGCCACTTTTTCGGCATAGGGCTGCGAGGGGTTGCCCGTGCCAATCGAGCGGCGTTGTCAGCAAGCGCAGGCAGGATGCCGAAGCGCCGCTGGCATCGAGCGACCGGAGGGCAGGCGGGCACCGATCCGCCGCAGGCGGATTGGTCGCGAAGGGAGCGTCCGGCGAGATGGCATGGGCAACCCCGAGCTTGCGTCACCCACGAGGTGAAAGCCTCGCTATGGGGTCGGGCAAACCCGAGCCGGTGTGACGCATGACGTGCCACGAGGTAGCCAGTGCAAGCCTCGTCTGGCAGACTCTCGCCCATGCGGGTGCTGCTCTATGAATGGTGCTCCTCTGGCGGGCTCGTCGGAGACGACCCGGCGATCGCCCGAGAAGGGCGGATGATGCTCGAGGCACTGGCCGCCGACGCGGCGAAGGAGCCCGGGCTCGATGTGACCGTCCTCGCCGACGAGGCGCGACCGCTCGACCTGCCGGCACGGGCGCGACGGCTCGCCGCGCCTCCAGGCGGCGACCGTGCCGCGCTTCTGGCGGCGGCCTCCCAGGCCGACTGGACGGTGATCGTGGCCCCCGAAAGCGA
>JBILOA010000467.1:0-2689 GCA_044374735.1 Pirellulales bacterium
ACGAGCGCGGCCCCGGGAAAATGGTCGTGGAGATGCTCCTCGGCGAGCGTCACGGCCTTGATGGCGACCGCCCGCCGGCACCGCACGAACTCCTCGAATCGATCGACCCAGAACCAGCGCATCAGCGGCCTACCCCACGAGGATCACGATCAGTTCCTTGGGCCCGTGGGCGCCGAGCACGAGAATCCGCTCGATATCGCCGGTCCGGCTGGGGCCGGTGATGAAGGAGAGCATGCTGGGGAGCGTTTGTGGATGCCGCTCGCGAACGAGCGCGAGCGCGTCGGCGAGCACGGGCACCACCTGATCCACCGTGGCGATCACGACATGGCAATGCGGGAGGATCGAGAGGGCCCGGCCCCCGCAGGAGTCGCTCGAGACCAGGATCGAGCCGGTCTGGGCCACGAGGCATTCGCAGGCCGTGATTCCGGCGTCGCAGGCCTCGAGCGCGTCCTTGTCGAATGCCGCGCCGGCGGCGTCGATCTGATGCGTGCTCGACGGCACCCCTGACAGGATGCCCTGGACGAGCGGATGGTCGTGCCAGGCGACGCGCTGCCAGTCGCGTTCCCGCGCCTGGGCGAAGAGGCAGTCGGCCGCCGCCCCCAGATCCGGCACCCGGAAGAACACGGCCCGGAGCTTCGCCAGGTTTGCGGCGAGGATCTGCAGGCTCTCCTCGGGCGTGTCGCCGCCGTCGGGCAGCCAGGGGCGGCCCGCCTCGGACGGGAGGATCGTGAGGCCCGGGCGGCCACCCGGATCGGCCGGAGTCGCATGCCCCGCGAAGTGCGGCGGCGGCGCGGGCACCCGCAGTGCCTCGCGGACCCGGGCCAGGATCGCGGCCCGCGCCGCGGCGTTGTCGGCGGGCGTGCGGCCGCTCATCGGCGTCTCCGCTGCCAGGCGGCCCGAAAGCTCTCTCGCGGCGCCGGCGGCAGGTCGCGGGTGGCAAGCCAGGCGGAGAGCGGCGGCGGCTTGACCGCCTTGGCCAGCGGGAGCGACTTGCGAAACAGCCAGCCGCCGGCGGCAAACAGCCAGGGCCGGCGGGCCACGAACACGAACGCCCGGTGCCCGAGCCGCTCGAGCCACGAGGGCGACGTGCGGGCGGCGTTGCGGCGGTTCTGGAGGAGGTGGTGGTGGATGTCGATTCGCACCGGGCAGGCGTCGGTGCAGGCCCCGCACAGGGAGCTCGCCCCCGAAAGATGGTTCCAGTTGGCCAGGCCGCGCAGGTGGGGCGTGATCACGCTGCCGATCGGCCCCTGGTAGGTCGTGCCATAGGTGAACCCGCCCACGTTCTTGAAGATCGGGCAGACGTTCAGGCACGCACCGCAGCGGATGCACTGGAGGGCGTCGCGCTGTTCGGCGTCGGCCAGGAGCGCCGTGCGGGAGTTGTCGAGGAGCACGAGGTGCATCGCCTCCGGCCCGTCGCGCTCCCCTTCCCGGCGCGGGCCCGAGTAGAGCGTGTTGTAGCAGGTCATCGGCTGACCGGCCCCGGCCGTGGCGAGCATCGGCAGAAGCACGGCCAGGTCGTCGAGCCGCTCCACCACCTTCTCGATCCCCGAGATCGCGATGTGCACCCGCGGCAGGGCCACCGTCAGCCGGGCGTTACCCTCGTTTTCCGTGATCGAGATCTGCCCCGTCTCGGCTACGAGGAAGTTGGCCCCCGTGATCCCCACGTCGGCCTCGACATACAGCCGCCGCATGTGCCGACGGGCGATCATCGTCAGCTCCTCGGGGCTGTCGGTCGGCGGGGTTCCGAGATGCCGCTTGAAGAGGTCGCTGATCTCGTCGCGGCGGACGTGCATGCAGGGGAAGACGAAGTGGTAGGGGGGCTCACCGCGGAGCTGCTGGATGAACTCGCCCAGATCGCTCTCCACCACGCCGTAGCCCGCCGCCTCCATGGCGGCGTTCAAGTGGATCTCCTCGCTGGTCATGCACTTGCTCTTGATGACCGCCTTGGCGCCGGCCTGTTCCAAGAGCCCGAGGATGATGTCGCGGGCCTCCGCGGCGTCGCGGGCCCAGTGCACGATTCCGCCGTTGGCCTCGAAGTTGGCCACGAACCGCGGCAGGAGCTCGTCGAGCCGGTTGACGGCCGACCACTTGGCGAGGCTGGCCGCATCGCGGGCCTGCTCCCAGTCACCGTAGCGGGCCTTCTGGGCGTCGCGATTGGTGTAGTAGCCGCCAAGCGCCTTGCGGACGAACGCCCGGTGCCCGGTGTCGCGCACGTGCTCGGCGGCGTCGGCGAGAAACTGCTTCTTGGCCGTGGCCGGCTCGTGGCTGCCGGGCGCAGGCGGATGGGCGGGGTTGGGGGCGATCATGCGGGAGCTCCTGCCAGGACCTCGGCCAGATGGATCGTCCGCGGCCGCGTGCCGGTTTGGGCCAGGTTCTTCGCCAGCCAGCCATCGAGCTGGAGCTGGCAGGAGGGATCGCTCGAGACGATGTAGTCGCAGCCGGTGCGGGCCAGGCTGCCCCCCTTCACCTCGGCCATCGCCGTCGAGACCATCGGAAACTTGACGCTGAAGAGGCCGCCGAAGCCGCAGCAGCTCTCCGGCTCGTCGCACTCCACGAGTTCGAGATCGCGGACGGCCGCGAGCAGCTTCCGCGGCTCGTCCTTGAGCCGGAGCTCGCGGAGCCCGTGACAGCCGTCGTGGTAGGTGACGCGGTGAGGGAAGCGGGCCCCGACGTCGGTGACGCCGAGCTT
>JBILOA010000468.1:0-2682 GCA_044374735.1 Pirellulales bacterium
GCTCGGAGGAAACCTCGCTTCGCAATCCTGCTGCGCTCGGTTTCCTACGCCGCTCGATTGGCACGGGCAACCCCTCGCAGCCAACGATTCGCCCGAAAACGCTTTGACTCAGGGCGTACAATCGTGGGCGGCTCTGCAGGTCTTGTTTCCCGGAGGTGTGATCATGGCGGCGAAAACGATTTTGTTTCCGACCGATTTCTCGACCGCCAGCGACGCCGCCATGGTGCATGCCGAGGCACTCGCCAAGGCGTCCGGCGCGAAACTGCTGATCGTGCACGTCGAGGAGCCGCCGCTGGCGTACGGCGGCGGGGAACTCTACTACGGTCTGCCCGAGCCCAACTCCGAGCGGATTCAGAAGATGCTCGAGGACGTGAAGCCGCGGTACTCGGCCGTGCCCTGCGAGCACCGGCTGACGATGGGCGATCCTGCAGGCGAGGTGGTACGGATCGCCGGCGACGAGGGATGCGAGATGATCGTGATGGGCACCCACGGCCGGACGGGCCTCTCGCGGCTGTTGATGGGAAGCGTGGCCGAGCAGATCGTCCGCCGCGCGCCCTGTCCCGTGCTGATCTATCGGGAAACCGCCGCGAAGCTGGCCGCCAGCGGGCCCCAGGCGTCCTGAGACCGATGGGGATCAGGACGACCCTCGAGCGGCGGGCCGACGTGCGGCGGAACATTCGCGCGCTGTTCGACGCGGCCGGCTTCCTCGAGGTCGACACCCCCGTGTTGGCGGCGGAGGTGCTGCCCGAGGCCCACATCGACCCGGTCGCGGTCCGACTCGCGGGCGCCGCCGACCCGCGTTGGCTCCAGGCCAGCCCCGAGAACCTGATGAAGCGGCTCCTGGCCGCCGGCTCGGGGCCGATCTACCAGTTCGCCCCCGCCTTTCGCGACGGCGAGCGGGGCCCGCAGCACGACGTCGAGTTCACGATTCTCGAGTGGTATGCCCCCGGCACGTCGCTCGACGACGCGGCCGACCTGCTCGAGCGACTCTGCGCCGCGGTGCTCGGCACGCGCGGGCTCGACCGCACGACCTGCGCGGCGGCTTTCTCGCAGCACGCGGGGGTCGATCCCGTGTCCGCGTCGCCCGGGGAGCTGCTCGCGGCCGTCGCGCGGCACGTCAGCGTCAGGCCCGAGGGCCTGGCGGACCTCGGGCCCGCAGATCTCGCCGATCGGTGCTTTGAACTCCTGCTGTCGGAGGTCGTGCAGCCGCGGCTGGGCCAGGACCGGCCGCTGATGCTCGAAGCCTGGCCCGCCTCGCAGGCGGCCTTCGCCCGGATTGATGCCGGGCCGCCGGCCGCGGCCCGCCGTTTCGAGCTCTTCATCGGCGGGGTGGAGCTGGTCAATGGCTGGGAGGAGGAGACCGGCCGCGATCCGCTCGAGGCCCGGATCAGCTCGGCCAACGCGATCCGCAGGGCCGCGGGCCGGCCAGTTCTGCCGGTGCCCGCGCGGCTGGTCGCCGCGCACGGTCCCGGCATGCCGGCCGGCGTCGGGGCGGCGCTCGGCTTCGATCGCCTGGTGATGCTCGCCGCCGGCGCTTCGTCGATCGACGAGGTCCGCTGCTTTCCAGACGGCGGCTGAGCGGCCCGGTCAGTTTGTCAGCTCGAAGCCGGTCACGAGCCATCGCTCCACCGTCTCGCGGCCCCGGACCGTGGCCCGAGGCTCGACCACCAGCCGCACCGTCTCACCGGCGCGGCCGCACGCCGAGAGGTCGGCCCGTGCCATCCAGACGGCCGCATTCGCGGGATCCCGCCGCACCGTGATCGAAGGGAGCGCGTCCGCGCCACAGGCGGCCACGGCGGCCACCGCCGGCAGCGCCCGAAACGTGGCGTTGATGTCGGCCGGCGCCGGTTCCTGGTGGGTGGGGTCGTGCCCTCTCGGCGGCAACGCCATGGGACTGCACATGCCGACCGCGTCGGTGAGGCGACCGTCGCGAATCGCGTCGATCCAGGCGGCCGCCGTCACCGCCGCGCGGTGGCCGCCGATCCAGCGATCGACGAGGAAGCCGCTGGCGGCCTGGGCCGCGAACCCGACCGCGAGTGCCAGACCGAGGAGGGCCGCACCCCGCCCCACTCGGCGCCGTCCGGATCGGGCGAGATCCACGAGCGCCACCACCGCGAGCACGACCGCCACCACGGGCAGCATCGCGGCGAGCGACGTGAACAGCACGAGCGCCGACCCGCACCCGGCCAGGAGCGCCGCGACCGCGAGGCCGCTCACCGGCCGCTCACCGGCCAGTTCGTCGTCGATCCGCATCTCACTCATGACATCACAGACCCAGCTGGTAACGACGAGTTCGAGCGAATCACCGCGGGATCCCCCGCAGCACGCTCATTTGCGACTGCTCCCCGACTCCGTCGCCGGGGCGGCGGGCGCCAGAACCCGCTCGATTTCCTCGCGCGAAGTCGTTCCTTCGGCCACCAACCGGCGGCCCGCATCCCGCAGCGGTAGCATGCCGTCCTTCACCGCAGCCTGCCGCAGTCGTTCGCCGCCGCTGCCGGCTGCGGCCGCCCGCCGAACCAGATCACCGGACGCGAGTTCGAACAGGCCGATTCGGCCTCGATAGCCACGGCCACGACAGAGCTGACAACCGCGAGGGGACGCCGTATACGTCGGTGGGCTCTCAGTCCCCGCGCTCTGCGAGCCGGCCCGCGGCGCGGCCGGTGACTCAACTGGCACCCGACA
>JBILOA010000469.1:0-2679 GCA_044374735.1 Pirellulales bacterium
AAGAGGAAGATGAAAAAGCTTCCGGTGCCCGGGCCGAAGAAGCCGTCGTACAAGCCCAGCGCCAGCGCGATCCCGGTGGCGATCGCCGCCTGTGCGGCCGGCGTGTGCCGCGGGGCGTGGACCTCGCCCAGCCGCCGCTGCAGGAGCGTCTGCACGAGCACGGCCGTGAGCATCACCGGCAGCAGCCGCCGCAGCCAGTCGTTCGGCGCGAGCGTCACGAGCGCAGCGCCCACGGCACTCCCGCCGAGTGCGGCGACGACCGCCGGCAGAAGCGTGCGCCAGGGAAGGACGACGCGGCGGGCGTACGCGATGCCGGCCTGGAGCGTGCCGGAGAGCATCGCCACCTTGTTGGTGCCGAACAGTTCGGCCGCCGGCGCCTGCGGGTAGATCCCGAACAGGGCCGGGACTGACACGAGCCCGCCCCCCCCGGCGATCGCGTTGACGAAGCCCGCGGCGAACGAGGCGAGGCTGACCGCGGCGAGTTCGAACATCGGGGCCCGAGGCGGGTGGGAGAAGCCACGAGAATACCCGCGCTCGTCGGGGAGCCCCGCCCGTCAGTCGCCGCCGAGGGCCTCTGCCGGCACCCGCCAGCCTCGGAGACGGGCGTGCACGCCCGCCACGCGGCCCATGTAATGGTCCATCCGGTAGGTGCCGGCGGCCGCGGTGATGTGGCGTTGGGCGGCCGCGGCGTCGCCAGCAGCTTCGGCATGGAGGCCCAGGTAGAGGTGGGCGTAGCAGAGTTGGTTGCGACGGTCGGCTTCGGGGCCCCGGTTCGCCGCCGCCAGCACGGCCGCCTCGTCGCCGCGGCCGGCGAACAAGTCGAGGATCTCCGCCATCGGGACGCGGGCGTCGTCACCCACCGGAAGCATCGCTTCCCGGGCCGCCGCGACGCCCTTTTCGCGGGCGACGCAGAGGTAGTGCCAGGCGGGATTCTCGACGTCGTTGGGGTTCACCCGCTCGTGGAGTTCAAACTGCCTGCGGCCGTCGGCGAACCGTTCGGCGTAATAGAGCGCGATGCCCCGCTGCCAGAGTTCCGGCTCGCTGTCGGGCAGGGCCGCGGCGACCCGGTCGAAGAGCCGGGCCGAAGCGGCGGGCTCGCCCGCGAAGAACAGCCGCACCGCCTCGGTGAAGTCTTCCTGGGGGTCGCCGGCGTCGGTGGCCATCACTGGAGCCAACCCGAGCATCCAGAGGAACGAAACGCCGTTCACCAGGGCGACGGTCGCGACGCGAACGAACGGGCTGGGCATCGGCTCTCCTCGGGGGCGGTGGCCGCGTCAGCGGCCGGGGGTCGATCCGGCGGCGGCGGGCCGTTCCTGTGGCTGATTGCCCGACCGGCGTGCCGTCGCGCTGGCCGGCCTGGCTTCGGGCATGGCGGCGCCGACGCTCGTGCGCCAGGTCGAGAGCCGCCGCCGCAGTTCGGCCGCCCGCTCCGGCTCGTCGGCTGCCCGATTTCGAGTCTCGCCGACGTCCGTGGCGAGGTCATACAGTTCCAGTCGCCCGTCCTCGAGATACTCGAGCAGCTTCCAGTCACCCGCCTGCACCACACTCACCGGCGTCGTCCGCCAGACGTCCCGGCCGAGCCCGAGGTAGCCGGGGAAGTGGTGGAAGATCGCATCGCGCTCGAGCTTCGACGAGGGGTCGCGGAGGAGGCCGACGAGGCTTTTGCCGTCGAGCCGCTGCCGCGGCGGCCGGGCGCCGGTGATCTCCAGCAGCGTGGGAAAGAAGTCGACGTGGAGCGTGGGCGTGCCGCAGGTGGTGCCCGGCGGCGTGACACCGGGCCAGCGGACGATGAGCGGCACGCGGAGCCCCCCCTCATACAGGCTGCCCTTGCCGCTGCGGAGCGGGGCGTTGTCGGTGACGTCCAGGCCGTCGTCGTCCGACTTCCCGAGGCCCTCCCGGGCGTAGCCGCCCACGCCGCCGTTGTCGCTCGTGAAGATCAGCACGGTGTCCTCCGTCAGGCCGTGCTCCTCGAGCGCCCGGATGATTCGGCCCACGCTCTGGTCGACCGCGGCGATCATCGCGGCGTAGGTGGCGTTGCCATGCCCGCCGACGGCCGGCTTGTCGCGGAATCGTTCGACGAGTTTTGGCTTCGCCTCGAGCGGCTTGTGCACCGCGAAGTGCGGGACGTAGAGAAAGAAGGGCTTCTGTCGGTGGCGGGCGATGAAATCGACGGCCCGGTCGCTGATGAAGTCGGCCAGGTATTCGCCCTGCCGATGCTCCGTCTCGGGGTTCGTGCGGAAGTCGAAATGCTGCCCCATGCTCACGATCGCCTCATCGAAGCCGCGGGCCGACGGATGGTAGGCGGCCTTCTCACCGATGTGCCACTTGCCGAACATCCCCGTCGCGTAGCCGGCCGCCTTGAGCCGGTCGGCGATCGTCTCGCGGTCGAGTGGAAGCTTCGTGAGATTGGGCACCGGCCGCAGCGGCCGCATGCTGGTGTCGAAGCGGGAGGTATCGCCGACGGTGTAGACGCCGGTGCGGGCGGGATACTGGCCGCCCAGGATCGCCGCCCGCGTGGGCGTGCAGTTTTGGCAGTGGTGGTGGTTGGTGAACCGCACGCCCTGCGTGGCGAGCCGGTCGATGGCCGGGGTCTCGTAGTAGCCGCTGCCCTGACAGCCGAGGTCGGTCCAGCCCAGGTCATCGGCCATCACGAACACGATATTGGGCCGTCTGCCGCCA
>JBILOA010000471.1:0-2676 GCA_044374735.1 Pirellulales bacterium
GTCGGATGCATCGGCCATGATGAAGGGGGCTCAGGGGCGCGGGTCGCCGAGGGTGCGTTCGATCTCGTGCCGGGCGGCGGCGGCGAACCCGCTCGTCCAGCCGCCTGCCCCGGCGCAGACCGCCGCCAGCAGGACGAGTGAGACCGCGGCCTGCACGAGCCCGGGGCCCGGCACGCAGCGAACCGCACGGAAGCTCACCGCGGCGGCCAGTTGAAAGGCCAGCACCGCCGCCAGCGCCGGCGCGGCGAGCGACAAGGACAGTTGCAGGGCGGCCGTCGGCAGCGTGGCGACGAGTTCGGCGAGACCGTCTCCACCCGTGGCCGCCAGCGTGCCGACGGGCAACCGGCTGACGCTGTCGACCAGTCCGGCCACGATCACGAGGTGGCCACCGGCCAGGAGAAACCCGGCCATGCCCAGCCACGCGGCCAGCCGCGCAGCGCCCCCCTCCCCTACCGGCGCGTCGGGTGCGATCTCGGCCGAGCCATCCATGCCCGAGACGGCGCTGAGGATTCCGCCGGCCCAGGCGGCGGCGGCGAAGGCGAGCGCGGCGGCGAGGCCGAGCCCCAGCCCCACCACAGCCTCGCCCACGAGCAGCGGCACGAGCGCCGGCGGGCCGGCGGCGGGCACGGCCGCCGGGAGGGCCACGGCGGCGAGCGCGAGCGTGGCGGCAGCCCTGATCCGCAGGTCGAGCCAGGGAAACACGGGCAGCCCGCCGGCGGCCACGGCCGCCGCCATGCGCACGCCGACGCCGGCGACGAGCGCCGGGTCGGCTGTCAGGATCGCCGGCAGGGAGTCAGTGGGCATGATGTTACCTACCAATCAAAGCCGAGGTTCGAAAGGAAGCAGTCCCGATTCGTCATGGGTCGGGAGGGGTTGCCCGTGCCAATCGAGCGGCGTAGGAAACCGAGCACAGCAAGGATTGCGGAGCGAGGTTTCCTCCGAGCGAGTGAAGGCCAGGATGGCCGGAGCGAGCGTCCGGCGAGATGGCACGGGCAACCCCGGCCTCATCGAGTTGTGGTTCACGGTCCTGCGGCCAGCCGGAACAGGTCGGTCATCCGGTCGACCATCCAGGGCAGCGTCCAAGCGATCGCGACGCCCGTTACGAAGAGCCGCGGCACGAGCCCCACGGCCGCGTCGTGAATCCCCGTCGCCGCCTGCACAAGGCCGGTGAGCAACCCCACCACCAGGCCGGCCACGAGCACCGGCGCGAGCACGACGCCGCCGGCCACGAGCGCTTCCCGCACCAGTTCGACGAGGTCGGTTTCGGTCATGGTTCAGGCGGGGTTGATCGTCAGCCGCTCGCGAATCCCTCGAGCAGCCCCCGGACGACCAGCGTCCAGCCGTCGGCGGCCACGAACACGAGCAACTTGAGCGGCAGCGAGACGACCGTGGGCGGCAGCATCACGAGGCCCGTCGCCGAGACCAGCGCGGCGACGAGGATGTCGAGCACGAGGAAGGGAAGCAACAGCCGGAAACCGATCGCGAACGCGGTCTCGAGTTCGCTCACGAGAAACGCCGGCAGCAGCGCCTCGAGTGGCACGTCGTCGTAGGTGGCCGCCTGCCGCGGACCCGCGGGGTGCCGCTCGAGAAACAAGAGCATCGTGTCGCGGTTCCCCGCCTGCTCGATCTGCGCGGCCATCCAGCGGCGGATCGGCTGCGAACCTCGTTCGAAGGCCGCGGGCCCGTCGAGCGTGCCGGCCTGGTAGGGCGCCACGCCCTCGTCCCAGGCCTGCGTCCACACCGGCCACATCACGAGCGCCGAGAGAAAGATGGCCAGCGAGGCCACGACCTGATTGCCGGGCACGCCCGCCGCGCCGAGCCCCTGCCGCACGAGCCCGAGCACGACCGAGATCCGCACGAAGCACGTGGTCATCAGGAGCACGGCGGGGGCGAGCGTGGCCGCGCCGAAGAGCAGCGCCGAGGGGAGGAGGGTCGCGAGCGTGCGGCCCTCGAAGACCGAGGCCGGCAGCCCGGCCGGGACGGCCACCGGGACGGACGCGGCCGGCGGCACCGGCGGGGGCTCGGGCGCGGCGGCGGCCGGCGGCGGTTCGGGAGTGATCGGCACCACGATCGCGGCCCCCTGATTGGCGGCCGCATCGCCCGGGGCGGCGTCCGCGTGGCCGACCATCGGCATCAGCGCCAGCAGCGCGGTGCCGAGCAGCATGGGCCACGCCACCGCTGGGGGCGTGCGCAACTTCATGCCGCCTCCCCGCCCGCGGGCTTGGCCGGTGGCGGTACGCGCGGCACCCGGGGGGCCACGCGCGCGGAGGCGACGTCGCTGCGACATGCCGTCGCGATCCGTTCCGTGGCCTGGGGATCATCGAGTTCGGCGAGCGTCTGGCATCCGGATGGCGACACGCCGATCAGGAGCGTCCGCGGCCCGAACCGCACCACGCGCACGGCCTGCTGGCCGCCGAGCGAAGCCTCGCCGAGCAGCTCGAACACGTCGGGGGGCAGGGACTTCGTCCGGCGGAGCGACGTGATCCGGAAGGCGGCCACCAGCGCGAAGGCGGCGGCGATGGCCAGGAGCACCGTCCAATCTCCGAGCGGCCGCAGCGGCGACCCGCCGGGGGAGGCAGGGCGCTCCGCCTGCGGTCCGCCCGTGAGCGGCAGCGGCGCCGAGGCCAGAGGCCGATCTGCGGCGCCTGCGAAGGCGGCCGGTTGGATCTCGGCCGC
>JBILOA010000470.1:0-2676 GCA_044374735.1 Pirellulales bacterium
GTCGACGAGGCCGTGGGGCGGCCCTTGACGGCTCTCCGTCCGCAGCGAGGCCAGCGGCGGATGCAGCAGCTTCGCGGCGTAGCGCTCGAATGCCTGACGGATCTCGGACCGCTCGGTCTCCCCCAGCTCCGGCAGCCGGCGAAACAGCCGCTCGAGCTCCGCTTCGCCCGTCTCGCTCCAGCCGGCCTTGAGTTGCTCGATCACCGGTGTGGTGGTGCGATGGTGGACGTCGGCCATGAACCGCAGCGACTCCTCCTCCACAATGGCCAGCGCCGCCGGCAGCTCCCGTTGGCGGCTCTTGCGATTGGCGTCACAGGCCGCGGCCAGGTCGTCGACCGAATACAGCCAGACGCCGGGCAGGCCGCCGATCCGTGGATCGAAGTCGCGGGGCACCGCCAGGTCGAGCACCACCAGCGGCCTTCCCTGCCGCCCGGCGGCGATCGGCTCGAAGCCGGCCAGCGTCACGACGTGCGCGTCGGCGCCGGTCGTGCTGACGATCAGATCGGCCGCCGCGAGTTCGGCGGCGAGCGCCGCGAAGTCGCCGGGTCGGGCCCCGAGCCGCGCGGCGAGTTCGACGGCCCGGCTGGCGGTGCGATTGACGACGGTCACGTCGCGCGCCCCCGCCTCGCGGAGATAGCGGAGCGTCTCGGCGGCCATCTTGCCCGCGCCGATGAGCAGCACTCGCTTGTCGTCAAATCGCTCGAACACGCCGGCCGCGAAATCGGCCACGGCGACGCTCGGGATGCTCGTCCGCTCCCGGCCCACGCCGGTCTCGGTGGCCACCCGCTTGGCCGTCCGCAGGGCCGCCTGGAACATCCCAGCCGTGAGCGGCCCGGCCGTGCCCGCCGCCTGGGCGAGGCTCCAGGCCTGCTTCACCTGCCCGAGGATCTGCGGCTCGCCGAGCACCATGCTGTCGAGCCCCGCCGCGACGCCGAACAGGTGGCGGACCACCGCGTCGTTGCGTTCCCGCGCGAACACCGGGGCGAGTCGGTCGGGGTCGAGGCCGCGACACTCCGCCAGGAACGCGACGAGCTGGGCGGCCTCAGGGGCGGCGGCCTCCTGCTCGCCGGCCGCGTACAGCTCCACGCGGTTGCAGGTGGAAAGCAGCACGGCCTCCCGCCCGGGAAAGCGTTCGCGGAACCGCTCGAGCGCGGCCGCCGCTTGCTCGGCCGAGAAGGCCAGTCGCTCCCGCAAGTCCAGCGGGACGGTGCGGTGCGTTCCGCCCACGAGCGCGAGCGTCGACGCGGCGGTGACGGCGGCGGTGCTCATGGGCCGGCCTCGCGCGGGCTCACGGCCGCGGGGCGGTCGGCCGCGACGCCGCCGTGACGCGACGGGATCGCCAGGCCCCAGGCGATCCACCCGGCCAGCACCGCCAGGCTCGCGATCCCCAGCCAGGCTGTGACCCGGTCGCCGCTCGGCCGCCGCCGCAGCGCGAGCGCCACGCCGTCGGCCAGCACGAGCCACGCGACCATGATCGCCATCCGAAAGATGACCGAATCGGTCCAGGGCACGGATTCCGCCGCGCCGCGCCGAAACTGGATCGCGTTGAGGACGATGCCGGACACGAACGCCGCCGCCGCCGCCCAGGCGGCCACGGCGAGCGCCCGGTGCATGAGCACTTCCAGCCGCTCGAGGCTCGGCATCCGGAAGCCGCGGAGCGGTGGCTGCTTGCGGGCCAGCCTCCCCGCCTGGATCAGCCACATCAGCCCCGCGACGGCGGCCAGCACCACCGCCACCGTCCAGACCAGATGCAGCGCCCCGTGGAACCAGCCCCAGATCCGCGAGGTCGAGTCGCGCAACAGCGGCGAGGGCACGTCGGGCGCGAAGGCCGCCACGCCGACGAGCATCAGCACGATCGGCAGCACGAACAGCCCCACGGGGGTGCGCGGGTTGGCGAGCGTGAGCCAGAGGTAGCCGGCGGCCAGGAGCCAGGCCAGCAGCAGGTAGAGGTCGGCCGGGCTCGAGAGGGGCACGGCCGCGTCGCCGGCCGCCCGCCAGCCGAGGTAGAGCGTGTGGGCGACGAGGCCGGCGGCCGCGAAGCCCACCATCACGATCCCACGCACGCCCGAGCGGAACAGGAGCCGCGAGGCCTCGCACCCGAGGGCCACGGCGTAGCTCGCGGCGAAGCAGACGACGGAGATACCGGAAAGAAACGCGGTCATGTCGGACCGATGGTTGGCAGCCCCGCCGGCCCCCGGATCGACCGGTACCGGCTGCGAGCGGATTGCCCGGGCGTCCGGCCCGAGCCCTTGGATTGTAGTTGACTGGCGGCCCGCGGCCGATCGCCGCCGGGCGGATACACTTCAGCGTTCCATGGCCGAGATCCATCCCCCCCAGCCGCCCTCCGATCCCCGCCAGCAGGCCCTGCTGCTGCGGGCGTGCCGCCGCGAGCCGGTGGAGCGGACGCCGATCTGGCTGATGCGGCAGGCGGGCCGCTACCTGCCGGAGTACCGCGCGATCCGGGAGAAGGTCGGGTTTCTCGAGCTCTGCAAGACGCCCCGGCTCTCCGCCGAGGTGATGATCGCCACGGTCGACCGGCTTGGCGTCGATGCGGCGATCATCTTCAGCGACCTGTTGCCGCTGCTCGAGCCGATGGGGCTCGACCTCGAGTTCACCGCCGGCGAGGGGCCGGTGATCCACAACCCCGTCCGCGAGCCGACCGACGTCGGGCGGGTC
>JBILOA010000034.1:0-9052 GCA_044374735.1 Pirellulales bacterium
CAAGGCTTCGCGGGCCATGGATGGCCGCGAAGCCGTGAAGCCAGCCGCACTACACCCCGCAGGGCTCGAACCTGCAACCTTCGGTTCCGTAGACCGATGCTCTATCCAATTGAGCTAGGGGTGCGTCACGCGAAGAATACCGCGCCCGCGGCCCGCCACCAAGATTGGACGCGAAAGACCGGCGATTCAGTCGCCGGCCATGCCTGAGATCGGCGCCGCGCCGGGCACGAGAAAGCCTTCCTTGTCGACCGTGACGGCATCGGCCAGGAGGGTGGCGCCGCAGTCCGGGCTCGCGGACCGAGGCAGCATCGCCGAGATCACGAGCGTCGCGTCGGCGGCGTCGGGGACGCCAGCGGCGGCGAGCGACGGCAGGTCCAGGGGCGGTCGCAACGACGCCCGAGGCCAGACCACGCCGCCGTTCAGGACGCGGCCCAACGTGTCCGGCTTGTGGGTGATCTCGAAGTCGCCGGCCGCGCGGGCCGGCGGCGTGTTCATGGCCACGAGACAGCCCGCCTCGCGTGGGCAGTAGGCGACCACGGGCTCGATGCCGTGCGTCGCCTGGAACCGTTCGGCGGCGTGCCGTGCCCAGGGGAGGTCGGCCGCCGAGCCGACCGGCATCACGATGGCGGCGAGCGTGAGGCCGGCGGCTGGTTCCGCCGCCAGGGCCTCGACCTGCGCGACGCGGGCCAGCCAGATCGTGGCCCGCGTCGCGGCGAGCCCGCGGGCAAGCTCGGCTCCGGGGCTGGCGGGATCGAGCGGCGCGGTGGCGATGCCCAGGAGCCTCGTGGCGTGCGCGCCGAGCGTGGCCTCGAGCGGGTCGCCCGGGGCGAGCGAGACGACGAGCCGATCCTCGCGGCGGAGCAGGCAGGCGCCGTCGAAGGCCTCGGCCTCGGCGCAGGCGGCGGCCCAGTCGCCGGTGAAGCCCGGCGGCGGTCGGCGCGCGGCCATCCGGCGACGCACCACGGTGGCCGTGAGTTCCTGGAGCGCCAGGCGGGCCAGGTCGGTCGAGGTGCCGGCCGGCAGCGGCTTGCCGAAGGTGAGCGTCACGGTGCGGCGGAAGCCGCGGGGCTTCTTGGTGAAGTAGCGGCCCTCCGAATACGACAGCAGGCTGCCCCACATCCCGTCGATCGAAGCCGGCAGGATCGGCGATTCGACCCGCTCGAGCACCCACTCGAGCCCGCGCTTGAAGCCGAGGATCTGGCCCGTCCGCGAGATGCCCCCCTCGCAGAAGATGCCCACGCAGTCGCCGGCGGCGAGGCCGCCCTGGATCGCCTTGAGCGCCCTCCCCATCGACTTGGGCTTGGGGTCGAAGAGGATGAACCGCCACTGGTCGGCGAGCATGTTGAGGAATTTGCCCTGGATGTTGGGGCCGTAGACCACCATCCGCACGGGCCGTGGCGCGGCCAGCGGCAGCAGGAAGCCGTCGAGCCAGGAGAGGTGGTTGGCGACCACGACGAGCGGCCCGGCCGTCGGCACATTTTCCTCCTGGTGGACGCGGAACCGCCAGACCGTGCCCACGATGCCGCCGACGACGAACCGCAGTGTGGCCCGCGGCGCCGCCCAGACCGCGACGGCCAGGGGGGCGATCGAGAGCAGGCAGAAAAGCCCGAACACGCCGCGGGCCGAGAGCAGGGGGGCGGCGGCCTCCCCGGTGCCCACCGGCACGCGCAGGCCGTAGTAGGCGATCGAGGCGACGAGCATGCCCGTGAACACGAGCATGTTGGTGGAGGCGAGCACGGTGCCGAGCTTCTCGGGCGGGCTCTGCTCCTGGAGGTAGGCCTCGAGCGGCACGTCGAACATCCCGGCCCCGACGCCAAGCACCGCCAGCCAGAAGATCGGCGGCAGCAGCCGCAGGACGGGGGAGCCGTCGCCGCCGAACACCTCGCGCGAGGAAAGCGCGAGCGCCCCGCAGGCCACCATCATCAGGAGCATGCCGAACGGCACGAATCCCAGGTCGACCTTCGAGCCCGCCTCGATGCCCCGCTTCGAGAACCGGCCCGCGATCACGCTGCCGACCCCGATCCCGCCGACCAGCGCCAGCAGCAGCGGCGTCACTTCCGCCTGTCCGGTGGCTCCGCTTTCGAAGGCGTATTGGTCGACGTTGAGCTGCACGACCGCGGCGATCGCCCAGAAGTAGATGATGCCCGCCGCGGCCCCGGCGAGCTTCGGCGCCGCGAGCAGGAGCCGGATGTCGCGGAACGTGGCGGCGAACGCGTTCCAGGGAAACGCGGCCCGGGGGTCGGCGGCCGGCACCCGCGGCAGGGCGAGCGAGGCGAGCCAGCCGACCACGGCCACGCCGACCAGCAGCGCCCCGGCCGGCGCCGCGTGGCCGCCCGGCAGGTCGGCCAGCCAGGCCGGCAGGGGTGAGGCGCCGGCGGGCGAGTTCGACAGCGGGGTGGCGTCGGAGAGCCAGTTGCCCAGCGCCATTCCGGCGAGCGTCGCCGCCAGCGACACCATCGCGAACAGGCCGTTGGCGGCGGAGAGCCGTCCGCTCGGCACTGTCTCCGGGATCGTGCCCAACAGGCTCGGGTTCAGGAGCGTGGTCTGGATCGCGAACAGCCCGATCGCGCCGAGCAACAGCCACAGCCCGAGTGGCAGTCCGCCGACGACCGGCCCAGAGCCTGCGCCCCAGGCGACGATCGCGGCCGTGATGATCGCGATCACGATCTCGCCGAACTTGCCCGCGAGCACGATCGACCGCTTGGTGAACCGGTCGGCCAGCCAGCCCGCCAGCCAGGCGAACAGGATGAAGGGCAGCACATAGACGACGGTGCCAGCCATGAGCACCGCCGCCTCGGTGGTGCCCACGGCGACCGCCGCCCGCTTGCCCAGGCCGATCACGAGCCACCGGGCGAGGTTGTCGGTGAGGACCGTCAGGATCCGCACGACCAGCACGGCCGGAAATCCGCCCGGCGGCGTGTGGCTCGCGGCCGGAGCGGCGGGCGATGGCTCGTTCAAGGTGTCGATTCGCCGGAAATCTCGGAAGCGGAGGCGGATACGCCACCACGGCCCGCCACGCCGCCATGGCTTGCCCAGAGTGACGGGCGGCGTGGCAGACTTTACCGGCAGTTTGAACGGGATGCCAAGCGTGCGTATCCTCGTATTCATCGGATGGGTGACCGGGGCGTTCGCCCCCGTCGCGACCCGCGTGCCGCGGCCGTCCGACCACCTGGAAGGGACGTGATGACCATGCTCGTCAGCCGCTCACTGCTCGCCGCCGTCGCCGCCCTGGCGCTGGCCGCCGCCGCGCCCGCCGAGGCGCAGGTGGTCTACTACTCGGCGATGCGGCCGGTGATGGTCGCCCCGATGGTCGCGGCCCCCGTGGTCGCCGCCCCCGCCTACGTGGCCAACTACACGCCGGCCGGCAACTACGCCGCGGTCACGGCCTACTCGCCGCCGGTCTACGCCGAGCCGGCGGCCGTCGCCGTGACGGCCAACTACGCCCCGGCCGTCGCGCCGGTCGCGGTCACCTCGTTCTACGCGCCGACCGTCGTCAACTACGCCCCGGCAGCCACGGTCGCCTACTCGCCCGTCCTCGCGCCCGCCGCGCCGGTGGTGGCACCGGTCACGGCCTATTACGCGCCGACGGCGGTGGTCGCACCCCTCTACCGGCGCGGGCTCTTCGGCGGGTTGCGGCCGGTGCGGACGGCCTACTACATCCCGTACTGAACCGCGTTTCGCGGCGGTCTCCGGCGCCGCGTTTGTTGACCGACGGGGGTGGCGTCCTATAGTACGGACGTTTTCAGCGGCCCCCGTGTGTATCCGGGGCCGCGCCGGCGGCGGAACGCTGCGGATGTCGCGGACGGTCAACATCATCGGAGCCGGACCAGGCGGACTCGCCTGTGCCATGCTCCTGGCCAATGCCGGCGTGCGGGTGCGCGTGCTGGAACGGCTGCCCGTGCCCGGAGGTCGGACCAGCACGATCTCGACGCCCGAGGGGTTCAAGTTCGACCTCGGACCCACCTTCTTCCTCTACCCGCGGGTGCTGGAGGAGATCTTCACGGCCTGCGGCCGCGACCTGCGGCAGGAAGTCGAGATGGTCCGGCTCGACCCGCAGTACCGGCTCGTGTTCGGGGCCGGGGGCGAACTGCTGGCCACCCCGGACATCGGCCGGATGGAGGCCGAGGTGGCCCGGCTCTCGCCGGCCGACCGCGGTTCGTTCACGCGGTTCATGGAGTCGAACCGCGAGAAGTTCCACCGCTTCGCGCCGTTCCTCGAGCAGCCGTTCCAGTCGTGGCGGGATCTCGCGAACCCCGACCTGATCAAGTTGATGCCGCTGCTGAAGCCCTGGCGCAGCCTCGACGCCGAACTGGGCACCTTCTTCAGCGACGAGCGGATCCGGCTGGCATTCACGTTCCAGTCGAAGTATCTGGGGATGTCGCCGTTCCGCTGCCCGAGCCTGTTCTCGATCCTCTCGTTCCTCGAGTACGAGCACGGCGTGTTCCATCCGATCGGCGGCTGCGGCGCGGTCTCGACGGCGATGGCGCGGATCGCCCAGGAGATGGGGGTCGAGATCCGCTACGAGGAGCCGGTCGAGTCGCTCGAGTTCGCGGGCCGAAAGATCACCGCCGTGCAAACCCCCCAGGGCCGCTACGAGGCCGATGCCACGGTCGTCAACGCCGACTTCGCCCGCAGCATGACCAGGCTCGTGCCCGACGCCCTGCGGCGCCGCTGGAGCGACCGCAAGATCGCCTCGCGGCGATTCTCCTGCTCGACCTTCATGCTCTACCTCGGGATCGAGGGCCGCTACGACGACGTCGCCCACCACAACATCTACCTGTCGGAGGACTACCGCGAGAACCTGGCCGACATCGAGCACCGGCACCGGCTCTCGGCCGACCCGTCGATGTATGTCCAAAACGCCTGCGTCACCGATCCCACGCTCGCCCCCGCCGGCACGAGCACGCTCTACCTCCTGATCCCGGTCACCCACCGCCACCCCAACGTCGACTGGCGGCGGGAGGGGCCGCGGTACCGGGAGGTGGCGCTCGACCAGATGGAACGGGTCGGGATCCGCGGCGTCCGCGAGCGGATCCGCTATGAAAAGATGCTCACGCCCGACGATTGGCAGGACGGCTACGAGATCTACCGCGGTGCCACCTTCAACCTCGCCCACGATCTCGGGCAGATGCTGCACATGCGGCCCCACAACCGGTTCGAGGACGTGGAGCGGATGTATCTCGTGGGAGGCGGCACGCATCCGGGCAGCGGCCTGCCGGTGATCTACTCGTCGGCCCGCATCACCACGGACCTGCTGCTCGACGACCTGGCCGTGGCCGGGCCCAAGCGCCGGGCTCCGCGGGCCACAGTCGCGACCACCGGCCAGGAAACGGCGGCGGCCGTCTGACCGGCCGCCGCGAGCGGTCCGCCACACGACATTCCCACGATGGAGCGACGACATGATGCGGCGGACTGACGGCGGCGAGCGGGTGGTGGTCGTGGGCGGCGGCCTGGGCGGACTGGCGGCGGCCTGTACGCTCGCGGCCCGCGGTTACGCCGTCACGCTCTGTGACAAGAACGCCTGGGTCGGCGGCAAGGCCGCCGTGCTCTCCGAAGCTGGGTACCGCTTCGACATGGGCCCCACGATCCTGACGATCCCGCGGGTGCTGCGGCGGATCTGGGCCGAGGCCGGCCGCGAACTCGAAACCTCGCTCGACCTCGTGCCGCTCGACCCGCAGTGGCGGAGTTTCTTCACCGACGGCACCACGCTCGACCTCAAGGCCGACGTGGCCGCGATGCGGGCCACGCTCGACGAGTTCGCCCCCGGCAGCGGCGCGGGGGCCGGCTACGGCCGGTTCATGGACTTGGCCAAGCGGCTCCACCGGATCTCCGACGAGTTCTTCTTCTGGCGAAGCGTCGGCGGCATGCGGGACATGTTCGAGCCCCGGCAGAGCTTCTCGGTGGGCTTTCTCAAGGACCTGCTGGAGATGCGGATGGGGCGGAGCGTGGCGGGCACGGTGCGGTCGTTCGTGCCCGACGAGCGGGCGGCGCAGATGCTCGACCACTTCACGCAGTACGTGGGCAGCTCGCCCGAGGCCTCGCCGGCGGTGCTCTGCGGGATCGCCCACATGCAGGCGCACGACGGCGTCTGGTATCCGCGCGGCGGCACGGGGGCCGTGCCGCGGGCCCTGGCGAGCCTCGCGGTCGATCTCGGCGTCGACATCCGCACCAGCACGCCGATCCGCCAGATTCTCGTGGAGGGAGGCCGCGTGCGGGGCGTGGAGACGGCCGACGGCGAGACGATTCCCGCCGCCGCCGTGGTCAGCAACTCCGACACCGTCCGCACCCATCGCGAGCTCGTCACCGGCGAGCCGCAGCGGCGCTTCCTGGGCCGACGTGGCTACGAGCCGGCCTGCTCCGGCGTGGTGCTCTACCTCGGCCTCGACAAGCGGTACGAGCAGCTGATCCACCACAACTTCGTGTTTTCGGAGGATCCGCACGCCGAGTTCGACGCGATCTATCGGCGCGGCGAGCCGGCCCCCGATCCCACCTGCTACGTCTGCGCCCCGGCGGTGACCGAGCCGGAGGTGGCCCCGCCCGGCGGCGAAGCGCTCTACGTGCTCGTCCACACGCCGTATCTGCGGCCCCACCACGACTGGTCGAAGATGATGCCCGCCTACCGCGACCGGATCATCCGCAAGCTCGTCGAGACCGCGGGCATGAAGGATCTCGAGCGACACATCGTGGTCGAGCGGGCGCTCACCCCGCAGGACATCAACGACCGCTACCACGTGCTCGACGGGGCGATCTACGGGCTGGCCAGCCACGGCAAGTTTCTCGGGGCGTTCAAGCCGGCCAACCGCTCGCCCGACGTCGAGGGCTTGTACCTGGCCGGCGGCTCGGCCCATCCCGGCCCGGGCATGCCGATGGCGCTGATGTCGGGTTGGATCGCCGCCGATTGCGTCGACACCGACCAGCTCGTGCCGCGGGCCCGCTCCGCCGCCGCTGTGGCCGTGTGAGCCATGACACGCGGCGACGCGCGACACGAGCACGAACTGCCGCCGTTCTCGCATCGGCTCAACGGCTGGTTCATGTGGTATGTCCGCCGCTACCTGCGGCGACATTTCCACGCGGTCCGGCTGCTCGCCGGACCCGACGGCGGGCCGGGGTTTCCCGACCTCGAGGGCGAGCCCGTGCTGATCGCCACAAACCATCCGGGTTGGTGGGATCCGCTGGTGTTCCTGTTCGCGGGGGCCACGCTGCTTCCCGGGCGGATGAGCTACGGCCCGATCGACGCGGCCGCCCTCGGCAAATACAAGTTCCTGGAGCGGATCGGCTTCGTCGGGATCGAGCCCGGCACCTGGCGGGGTTCGGCCCGGTTCCTGCGGATGGTGCGGGCGGCGCTCCGGCGGAGTGACGTGATCTTCTGGATCACGGCCCAGGGCGAGTTCACCGACCCGCGGGCGCGGCCGGTCGTGATCCGGCCTGGCGTGGGCCATGCGGTGGCCGGCGCGGAGCGGGGCGTCGTCGTGCCCTTCGCGGTCGAGTATCCCTTCTGGAGCGAGCGGTGTCCGGAGGCGCTGGCGGCGTTCGGCCCGGCGCTGCGGATCGCCGACCATCCGGGCCGGTCGGCCGAGGAGTGGACGAGCGTGCTGGCGGCGGAACTGGCGGCGACGCAGGATCGGCTCGCCGCCGCCGCGATTGCCCGCGATCCGGCCGCCTTCCGGCCGCTGCTCGCGGGCCGGTCGGGCGTGGGGCCGGCCTACGACACGATCCGTCGACTCGGAGCCTGGCTGCGGGGCCGGCGGTTCGATCCGTCGCACGGCGGCGAGATCGGGGGCGACGCGTGAGCCCGCTCGTTGTGCTCGTGTTCGCCTGGGCCGGGCTCGTCCTGGCCGCGCTCCCGGCGCTCCTCACGGTCGCCAACCTGCGGCTGTTTCGCCCACCGCCCGAGCCGCCGGCGGGCGGGCCGCTGCCCCCGGTGTCGGTGCTCGTGCCGGCGCGGAACGAGGAGCGGGCGATCGGCCGGCTCATGGGCGATGTGCTGGCGAGCGAAGGCGTCGACCTGGAACTCGTCGTGCTCGACGACTCGAGCGACGACCGGACGGCGGAGATCGTCGCAGCGGTCGCCGACCGAGATCCGCGGGTGCGGCTCGTTCGCGGCGGGCCGCTGCCGGCCGGCTGGTGCGGCAAGCAGCACGCCTGCTGGCAGCTCGCCCGGGCGGCGCGGCACGACACCTGGGTGTTTCTCGACGTCGACGTCGTGCCGGCCCGGGACGCGGTCGCGCGGTCGGTCGCGTTCCTGGAGGCGAGCGGGGCGGGGCTCGCCAGCGGCTTCCCGCGGCAGGAGACCGGGTCGTTCCTCGAGTGGCTCCTGTTGCCGCTGATCCACTTCGTGCTCCTGGGATACCTGCCGCTGGCCCGCGCCCGGCAGGACAACACGCCGAGCCTCGCGGCCGGCTGCGGGCAGCTGTTCGTGACCCGGCGGGCCGACTACGAGCGGGCCGGCGGCCATGCCGCGATCCGGGCCTCGCTCCACGACGGCGTGAAGCTGCCCCGGGCCTACCGCCGCGCGGAAAGAGTCACCGACATCTTCGACGCCACGGAGATCGCCTCCTGCCGGATGTATTCCCGCAGCCTCGACGTCTGGCGCGGGCTTTCGAAGAACGCCACCGAGGGCGTCGGCTCGGCGGCCACGATCGTGCCGTTCACGATCCTCCTCGGGGGCGGCGCCGTGTTGCCGCCGCTGTTCGCCGGCTGGGGCCTGGCGACGGGCTTCGCCGGCTGGCCGACCGGCGCCGCGGCCGTCACGCTGGCCGCTGCGGCGCTCGCATACGTCCCGCGCATCCTCGACGCGGTGCGGTTTCGGCAAAGCATCACGAGTGCGCTGGTTCATCCTTTGGGTGTGGCCGTCTTTCTCGCGATTCAGTGGGTGGCGTTGGTACGAAAAACCCTCGGCCTCAAGACCGCCTGGCGCGGCCGGTCACTTGCGCCGCAGTAGGGCGGGGTCAGCGACGTCAGCGGTGCAGGCTCAGGTTTGCTGGTCCCTGTCGCCCGGACGCTCGCGGGGTCTCCTTGGGTGCAGGCTCGCGGTTGCCCACGCCATCTCGCC
>JBILOA010000472.1:0-2668 GCA_044374735.1 Pirellulales bacterium
CCAGTTCTCGGCCAACAACCTCTTCTCGCAGGACATCGTGTCCCGGATCGACACCGGGGCCAACGTGTTCCTCTACGGCCTCAACCTCGGCCTCGAAGCCGGCTGGTGACCGCGGGCCGGGCTATTGAGCCCGGACCCACTCGATCGTCTTCGACATCAGACCGGAGCCGGCCACCATCTCGAACCCGGCGGGCGTGGTGCGGATCGTCATCGGCACGAAGTCGCCCCGCTTGAGCGCGAACACCTCGCCCCGCCAGGTGTTGCTGGCGGCGTCGTAGGTGATCCCGCGGAACATCTCCTTGTTGACGAGGGCCGGATTCTCGGCGGCCACGATCCCGCCGAGATACTGCCCCTGGGCCGGGAAGATGCGGACGGTCACCGGCATGTCGGCGGGCTTCCAGTCGCCCACGATGGCGTCGGCCGGATTTGCCGGGGCCTGACCCACGACCGTGGCCCGGGGGGCGGCGTTGTCGGCAGCAGGCTCGGCGCTGGCGACACCGGAGACGAGAGCGACCGCGGCGACGAGCGAAAGGAACGAGTGCGACATGATGCAGGTGACTCCGGGAGGACGGGTTCGGCGGCGACTGTTTGCGCGGGGAGGCTAGCGACGCCGCCGGCGCGGCACCATGCCACTTCGCCACGGCGACCGCGTGTGGGGCGCCGCGGCGAACCCGACGACCGGCTCCCGGTTGATTCGCATGGTGGCTGGGTGTACAGTGTCAGGTGACGTCAGCGCTCGGAGGCTCGACTCTGATGACCACCATTCAAATCACGCTGCCGGACGACCTCGCCAAGAGTGCCCAGGACGCCGGCCTCCTCGACCCTGCGGCGATTCAGGGCATGCTGCGGCAGCAGTTGCGCAGCCAGGCTTTGGAAGACTTGCAGCGAATCTGGAGGGCGATGCCGCCGGCTGAGTTGACGGCCGAGGTCGAGGGCGAAATCGTCGCGGCCGTACGGGAATGTCGGGCTGAACTTCACGGCCGGCAGGGATCCTGACCGTGCCCGCCACAGGTGAGCCGGTGACACTGGTGCTCGATACCAATGTCATCGTGGCGGCCTTGCTCTGGGAGGGTGTACCGCGACAGTTGCTAGAGGCACTCGCGGCGGATCCGTTTGTCACGCTGGCGTCGAGTCCTCATTTGCTGGCGGAGTTGGACCGAGTCTTGGCCAAGCCACAGTTGAGCCAACGACTCCAACAATCAAGCCTGGATGCGGATCAGTTGATGGCTCGCTATGCGAGGCTCGTGACCATCGTGCAGCCCCAAAGCGTGCCCCGCGTCGTAAGCGGGGATGTGGACGATGATCATGTGCTCGCCTTGGCTGTCGCGGCGAAGGCCGCCTTCATCGTGTCGGGTGATCGGGCGCACCTGCTTCCCATCGGCCGCCATGCCGGGATTGCGATCATCACGCCGCGGGAAGCAATGGACCTGTTTCGTCCGTGAGTCGCCAGCACGTGGTTCAACGCAGCTCAATGCTCACGCCGCGGGCAACCGTTCACACGCCCACGATGGCGCGGAGGTCGGCTTCGATGTCGTCGAGCCGCTTGGTGAGCGCGGCCTTCGCGGCCGGCAGGTCGGCGGCGGGGCAGGGCTCGGCGGCCGCGAACAGATAAAACTTGATCTTGGGCTCCGTGCCCGACGGACGGGCGGCCACCGCGTTGCCAAGCGCCGGGAAGCGGCCGCCGGAACGGGTGCCCGCGCCGGGAAGCCCGGCCAGGTCGAAGATCACCAGATCGCTCTTCACGCCCTCATAGGCTTCGGGAGAGCCGCCGGGCGTCCAGGTGGTGAGCGTGGCCTGGTCGCGGGTGCGGACCACGTCGAGCCCGCCGCAGCGGGCCGGTGGCTTGGCCCGCAGCGTGGCCATGATCTCCTTCATCCGATCCATGCCACTGGCGCCGGGAAGCATCACGTTCAGCGTGCGCTCCTGATGGCAGCCGAATCGGCAAAAGAGCTCGTCGAGGAGTTCGTGGGGCGTGCGGCCCGCGGCGGCGAGCGCCGCCGTCTGCTCGGCCATCAGGAGGGCGGCCACGGCGGCATCCTTGTCGCGGACGTGCGTGCCGGCGAGGTAGCCGTGCGACTCCTCCGTGCCAAAGACAAAGTTTGCCGGGCCGTGGCGGTCGATCGCCGAGCAGATCCACTTGAAGCCCACGAGCTGCGTGTCGTCGACCTTGAGGCCGTGGGCCTCGGCCACGCGGCGGACGAGGCCGCTCGTCACGAGCGTGGTCACCACATAGTCGCCGGGCCGCGACTCGCCGCGGGCCTTGCGGGCGGCGATCGCCTGGGCTGACAGCAGCACGCCGAGTTGATTGCCGGTGAGGGTGTTCCAGGCCGACCCGGGCGCCCGCGTGAGCGGGGCGGCGGCCCCGAGCCGGTCGCAGTCGGGGTCGCTCGCGAGCACGAGGTCGTCGCCCCGCTCTCGGGCCTCCGCGATCACCGCCTCGAGCACGGCCGGCACCTCCGGGTTGGCCACGTGGCCCGGCACGTTGGGGAAGTCGCCGTCGGGCGCCTCGTGGGGCCCGAACACCCGCAGCCGCTCGAAGCCTGCGCCCGCGAGCACGGGCACCACGGCCGTGGCCCCCACGCCATGCAGTGGGGAATAGAGGATCGAGATCCCGCGCGGGCCAGGGGCCGACTGCGCGAGCACGGCCGCGACGAAGGCGGGATCCACC
>JBILOA010000473.1:0-2665 GCA_044374735.1 Pirellulales bacterium
ACGCCGACTTCGAGGGGCATCTCGACGCCTCCGGAGGCTTCGCGATCGGCGGCCGGGTCGCCGCGCTCGAGCTCTCCCCCCGGCTGCGCGGCCTGCTGCCGGCCGCGGCCCCGCTGGCCGACCACCTCGCCGGGCTCCGGGGCCGCATCAACCTCGACTGGACCGTCGGCGGCTCGCTCGCCGCGCTCGAGGCGGCCACCTTCACCGTGGGCGGAGCGCTCGAGGCGGGGCACTACGAGCATGGCTCGCTGCCGCAGGCGATCAGCGACATCCAGGCGGTGTTCACGGCTGACCGATCCGGGATCCGCTGCGAGCGGCTCGAGGGGCATTCCGGATCCACGCTCCTGCGGGCCTCGGGCCAGATGGCGGGCTGGGTGGCCGATGCCGACTTCGACCTCGTGCTGGAGGCGGAGCGGCTGATCGTGGGTCGCCACTGGGAGCCGTTCCTGCCCGCCTCGCTGGCCTCGCACTGGAGCAAGCTGCTGCCGGCCGGCGAGGTCGACCTCAGGACCCGCCTCGTCCGGCGGGCGGGCGTGATGACCCCGGAGCTCGCGGTGCGATGTCGCAACGTCTCGCTCACCTACTACCGGTTTCCCTACCGCGTCGACCGCACGGTCGGCACCGTCACCTACGAGGCGGGCGCGGTGAAGATGCACCTGACCGGCCTGGCGGGCGGTCATCCCGTGCACGTCGAGGGCACGCTCGATGCGGCCACGACCGGTGCGCCCGGCCGGATCGAGGTTCGCGGGGAGGGGATGCGGATCGACGAGGCGCTGCTGGCCGCTCTGCCGCCCCGGCAGGCCGACATCGTCCGCACGCTGCGGGCCACCGGCACGGCGGACTTCGTCTTCCGGCACGACCGCGACCCGCGGCTCGAGCGGGGATTCCTCAACACGCTGGGCATCCGCCTGAACCGCTGCACGCTCGCCTACGCGGGCTTTCCCTATCCGCTCTCGAACGTCACCGGCAGCATCCGGATGGAGGGCCGGCGGTGGACGATCCGCGACGTGACCGGAACCAACGACACGGGGATCGTGCGGTGCACCGGCAGCCTCGAGCAGGACGCCGCAGGAGGCGACGAGCTGACGCTCCACCTCACGGGAACGGGCGTCGTGCTCGAGCCCGAGCTCCGCGACGCGCTGCCTTCCGGGATGCGGCGGATCTGGGACGACGTCGATCCGCGTGGCACGGCCGAGTTCACGGCCCGCGTCCGCCATCGCGTGGGAGAGCGCCGCACGACGGTGGAGCTCGACGCCACGCCGGTGGGCGACACCGTGTCGATCGAACCGGCCTGGTTTCCCTACCGGCTCGAGCAACTGCGCGGGCGGCTCTCCTGGAAGGACGGGCTGTTGCGATTCGAGGGGATCCGCGGGGTGCACGCCCGGACGACCGTGTCCACCGAGGGCAGCTGCCGGTTCACGCCCGACGGCGGCTGGCACGTCTCCTTCGAGCGGCTCACGGCCGACCGCTTTCGGGCCGACCACGACGTGCTGCTCGCGCTTCCGGCCGGCCTCCAGGAGGCCGTCTCCGGCGTGCGGCTCAAGGGCTTGTTGTCGGTCGACGGGGCGCTCGACATCTACACCACCGCGCCCCGCGAGGTCACGCTGGCCGGCGGCCGCACGGAACTGGTGCCCGGGCCGGCCGCCGCGGCCTGGGACATGCAGCTCGACATGGAACAGGCCGCGCTCGATGTCGGCGTGCCGCTCGAGCACGTGCACGGCGGCATCCGGCTGCGGGGCACGAGCGACGGCGGAACCTGGCGGTCGCTCGGCGAGATCGCGATCGACAGCGCGATCTGGCGCGGGCTCCAGGTGACGAGCGTGCGCGGGCCGCTGATGATCGATCCGGCCGGCGCCCGGTTTGGGGCGGCGGCCGCGGGCGGCGACGGGGGGGCCCGCCGGCTCACCGGCCGCATCGGCGGCGGCACCATGCAGCTCGACGGCAGCGTGGCGGCCGGCGACGGGGGGCGGTTCACCGTCGCCATGGCCCTGGCCGACGCCGACCTGGGCCGGCTGGGGGCCGATCTCTCCGCCGGCCCGACGTCGTCCCGCGGCCGGGTGCATGGCGCGGTCGAGGTGAGCGGATCACGCGCCGGCACGCATTCGCTTTCGGGCCGTGGCCAGCTGCGGCTGCGGGATGCCGACCTCTACGAGCTGCCGGTGATCGTCGCGCTCCTGAAGATTCTCCGCGTCAAGGCGCCGGACCGGACCGCCTTCGAGAGTGGCACCGTCGACTTCCGGATCGAAGGGCCGCGGGCCTACCTCGACACGATCGAACTCTCGGGCGACGCGATCAGCCTGGTCGGCGCAGGGGAGGTCGACCTCGATTCCAACATCCAGCTCACCTTCCGGCCGATCATGGGGGAGTCGGAGACGCAGCTGCCGGCGATGAAGCGGCTGCTTGGCGGCGCGAGCGGGCAGTTCCTGCTCGTCCACGTGGACGGCACGCTCAGCGAACCGGTCACGTCGACCGAAGCCTTCCCCACCCTTGCCGCGGCGGTCCAAAAACTCCAGGCCCAGCGCAGCGAGCCCTCGGCCGCGCGGGCGGCCATGCGATCGGAGTTGCAGCGTTGAACACGGCCCGCGCCGCCGCCGGCGGCACTCTGCTAGAGTGGATTCCATCATGAAGTTCGTGAAGATGCACGGCCTCGGCAACGACTACGTCT
>JBILOA010000474.1:0-2664 GCA_044374735.1 Pirellulales bacterium
CTCATGACAAGCGGATCGTGCTGGTCGACGCCGGCATCTGGTTTCCACCGGGCCCGATCCGCAGGCCGCGGCTGCTGATGGCGAGCCTCGGCTGCGACGCCGCGATCCTCGTCCGGCGGGCCGATCGCGAGCCCGCGCCGGCCTGGGGCGTGGCGCTCGCTGCCGTCGGTGTCACCGTGCTGGGCGAGGTGGTGACCTTCGCCACCGCGGCGCCGGGAGACGCCGCATGAGGTCCTCCCCGACGCCGCTCACGGAACCGCAACTCGCGGCGCTCGCGAAGGTCGCCTGCGGGATCGAGACCGGCGCGGTCGTGGCGCTCCTGTGCGGGCCGGCCGGCGTCGGGAAGACGACGGTCCTCGAGCACCTCGCATCCGACCCGCGGCTTACCCCCGACGACCTGCCGATCCGCGACGTCGCCGCCTGGCTCTCGACCTCGGGCGACCTGCCGGCGGTCCTGCTCGCCGACGACGCGCACCTGGCGAGCGAGCACGACCTCGCGCAACTGCTCGCCCGGGCGAAGGCGCGTCGCCCCGCGGCCGCGGTCATCCTGGCCGGCCAAGGGCGGCTGCTGACCCTCGTCGCCCGCGACCGCCGGATCGAGCACGCGGTGCGGATCCGCGCGGCCCTGCTGCCGGGAGCCGCCGCTGACACGTCCGCGCTCGTGACGGCCACCGCGTCGGCCGAGGGCCCGCGGTTCGCCGACGCCGCGATCCTCGCGATCCACGAGATCGCCGCCGGCGTGCCGGGCGACGTGGTGCGGCTGACCGAACTGGCCGGCCTCGTCTCGCCGGCGCTGGTCGACGGCCTGGTCACGGCCGACGACGTCGAGGCCGTCCACCGCCGACTCGCCCCGCAGGCGGCCTGAGGGCGGGCCGGCACAGCGTCAGCGGCGGCCGCGTTCCGCCGCCGCCCGGTCCAGGTACGCGGCCACCGAGTCGGGCCCCGGAGGGCCGGGCCGCCGTTCGGGCGCGAACGCCGTGATGTCGAGTGGTGGCCGGCGGCCCTCGATCAGGTCGGCCACGATCACGGCCGTGCCGGTCGACTGGTGGAGGCCGGCGCGGAAATGCCCGCCGGCCACGTAGGCGTTGTCGCAGCCGGGCGCCCGACCGATCGAAGGCAGCCCATCGACCGAACCCGGCCGCAGGCCGGCCCAGGTCTTTTCGATCGTCGCCGCCGAGAGCTCGCCGAGCAGGTCCGCCGCCATCGCCAGCAGTCGGGCGATCTCCTCCGGCACGGTCGAGGCGTCGAAGCCCGCGTCCTCGAGCGTGGAGCCCACGAGCAGCCGGCCGTCCTCCCGCGGCACGAGATAGTCGAGGCCCCGATTGACGACGCGTGTGAGCGGTTGTCGCGGCAGCCGCACGAGCGCGATCTGCCCCCGGATCGGCCGCGTCTCGATGCCCAGGCCGAACGCGGCGGCCAGGCCGCCCGTGCGGGCGCCCGCGGCGAGCACGTAGCAGTCGGCGGCGACGGTCTCCCGGCCGACCGGCGTCTCGATCGCCAGCCCGCGCACCCGCCCGCCGTCGACCTCGATTCGCGTCACGCTCGCCTCGTGGTCGATCACCACGCCGCGGGCGCGGCACGACGCCTCGAGCGCCTCGAGATGCCGCGGCGGGCGGATCCGCATCTCGTCGGGAAGTAGGAACCCTCCCGCCACACCGCCGGCGGCGACCGCCGCGGCGAGGGCCGGCTCCACCTCCGCCACGCCGGCAGCGCTGAGCCACTCGCATCGGGCGCCGCGGGCGATCCACCCGGCGGCCGCCGGCCGCAACGCCTCGAGCCGCGGCTCGTCGGCCGCCAGATGGAGGCCACCGCAAGCGGCGAGTTCGTTGTCGATGCCCGTCTCGTCGCGCAGGTCGCGGGCCCATTCCCGATGCAGCCGGTCGCTGAACGCCGTCAGGGCCGCGTTGGGCTCGTCTGACTCGGGCGCCGGCGGAAAGATGCCGGCCGCCGCCCAGGACGCCGTGTCGCGGCGCCGCTCCCGCGCCACGACGCGGACCCGCCGGCCCCGGCCGGCCAGTTCCCGCGCGATCGACAGGCCGATGATGCCGCCGCCGATGATGCAGCAGTCGGGCGCTCGGTCAGCAGACAGGCTCACGAGGGCTCAGGCGTTGGTGGGCACGTCGGGCGAATCGGCCACGTTCACCCAGACGTGGACGTGGGGCGCGCCGCGGAAGTGCCACACGAACGCGGGCCCCTCCAGCCGCCAGTTGTCCCAGACCTTGTCGTCGCCCAGGTCGCCCTGCGAGTAGAAGGCCAGGCGGCAGTCCGCCAGCCCCCCCTGCCGCTCCAGGCAGCCGCGGACCTCGTCGCGATCGACCGTCCGGTAGGGCTCGAGCAGGATCGCCAGCACCTTTTCGAGTTCCTCCCGCTGGTCGGCCGCCAACTCCGAGACGGCGATGCCCGGGATCGGCGACTGGCGGCCACGGAACGCGACGGCGTTTTCCTTGGGCATCCGGCTCACGAGCGCCGCCGTGCGTTGCTTGCCGTCGAGCATCTCGTAGACCCGATTCGCCGCCAGGGCCTGGGGCCAGAACACGTTGCCCGGATGGTCCTTCGACTCGTTGAAGCCGCCGGCGTCGTGGCCGTAGAAAATCGGCCCGCCGAAGGCGACGTGCTCGGACGAGTCACCGTCGCACCGCAGCGTCATGTGACGGCCGGTGAGCA
>JBILOA010000035.1:0-9027 GCA_044374735.1 Pirellulales bacterium
GCCGGAGTCGTCTGAACGAACGCCGCGCGCCACGCCCGCGCCCGAACCCGGCCGCCCGGAGGGGCGGCCGGCGGCCGGGGCCGAAGGCCCGCGGGCCGCGAAGCCCGCCGGGGGCAGGGATGCCCCGCCGGGCGTAAAACTTGCGGCCGGCGGGCGATTACGTCAGCCCCAGCGGGAACGGGCTCAGGAGTTCGAGGCCCGTGGCGGTCACGAGGTAGTCGTTCTCGAGCCGCAGGCCGGAGCGGAGCGCGGGGTCGTAGAGGGCGGGCTCGACGGCGATCACTTCCCCTTCCTGGAGCACGTCGTCCCAGGAGGGATTGAGGTGCGGGGCCTCGTGGGGGAAGAGCCCGATCCCGTGGCCGAGGTGGCTCGACCACGAGCCGACCGCCGCGCCGGCCAGCCAGTCCTGCACCGCGGCGTAGATGTCGCGGCAGCGGACCCCCGGCTTCGCCAGCCGTTCGACGAGTGCCAAGGCCCCGCAGACCCGCTCGCAGGCGGCGAGCTGCTCGTCGGTGGGCCGGCCGTCGACCGCGATTGCCCGCGAGGTGTCGGCGAAGTAGCCGCGGTAGGCCGGCCCGAGGTCGAGAATGTAGAGCTCGCCGGCCTCGCAGCGGCGGTCGCGGGGCGGGCCGCCGCGGACACCGCAGGCATAGTCGTTGCCCGTGCCGGTGAGCATCTCGCCGCAGCTCGACACCGCGGCCGCCTGGAGGGCCGAGAAAATGTCGAGCTCGCCGACGCCCGGCGCGATCAGCCCGCGAGCGGTCTCGTACATCGCGCCGCAGGCCGCGATCGCCCGCCGGAGGATGGCGAGCTCGTCGGGGTCTTTCCGCCGTCGCATCGCCAGGAGCGCGGGCTCCACGTCGACGAGCGCGGCGGCGCCGAGCTGCTGGCCGACGTGGGGCGGGCAGGCGGAGAACTCGACGCCCACGCGGCGGAGCGGCCGGCCTGCCAGCCAGTCGCCGAGCACGGCGGCCGACGCGGCCCGCTGATCGTTGCGGAGGGTCGACCGCCACTTGGCCTCGTAGGTGCGGACGTCATCGGCGGCCGGCTCGGCGGCCGGTTTGTCGGGGCAGGCGAGCAGCGAGGAGCCGTCGGCCAGGACCGCCGCCAGCGGACGGAAGCGGTCGTCCCAGCGATGGCCGGTGAGATACTGGACGTGCTCGGGCGAAACGACCACGATCGCGTCGAGGTCGCGGTCGGCAAGAGCCGCCAGCAACCGCGCTTGGCGGCGGCGGCAGGCGGCGGGATCGAGCAGGGGAGTGGCGCCGTTCATGACGGCGAAGGTTGTACCGCGCCGCGGGCCCGAGGCGTGAACCGGGCGGCGAGCGGCCGGCGTCTCCGGCGATCCGGGTCGCTCAGTCCTCGGCGCCGGCGTAGAACACCGCCCGCGAGCTCACCGCCCGCTGGCGCCGCCGACGGGGCCGCGGCGGCACGATCATCCGCGAGGCGAGGACGTCGGCGATCAGTTCGCGCTCCAGCTCCCGCGCCGAGGCCTGGGCAGCCGCGTCGCTGCCCGGCTCGAGCTGGCTCTCGAGTTCCAGCACCTCGGGGATCGGCCACACGGAGGTCGCCCGGACGACGCACTCCGTATCGCCCACCTTGATGGTGAACCGCTGGGGCACATGGGCATGTCGCGAGGGGCTCGGCATGGCTGGGACTCCTGGGGCGGGGACGGCATTGGGCCGTCGCCTCGTGATCAGTGCATACGCCATGCCAAATGGATCGGTTCGGTCGGCCGGCGAAGGCAGGCGGCGCAGTCCACGCAGCCTGCCCGACCCGCACGCAGGCCGGGAGGGTCAGGCAAGCAGGCGAAGCGGTGCCGCTGCAACCCGTCGGGCGGCGTTGAAAAAAATGCAGACGTGCCGCGTCAGGTTTCCGACGGCTTGGGGCGATCGCGGGCATCCAGCGGCTGGGTGCCGGCGGGCACGTGGTCGCGGATCTCGTCGCGGAGCCGCGCGGCGAGTTCGTAGTCTTCGGCCCGGATCGCCTCGGCCAACTGCTCGTCGAGGGTGCGGCCCACCTCGTATCGCTGGCGGACGCTTTCCCGCATTTCCTCGAGCCGGCGGACGAGTTCGTCATCGGCGTACCGCTCCACGGCGTCGTAGCGGGCGAACAGGTCGCGGAACCGGGCCAGGCCCGTGTTGATCTCGCTGATCGCCGTCTCGGGGCCCGTCTCCTCGAGCGCGGCCAGCGCCCCGGCCTGCACCCGGTGGAACAGCACGAAGGGACGGTACTGCTCGTGCGACAGCGTCCACTCCTCGTCGGGGGAGTGCTGGTGCACGAAATCCATGAAAGCCAGGCTGTGGTCCGCATCTTGGGCGGCCCGGCGGTATTCCCGCAGGGAGAGCCAGCACAGCCGCCGCTGGTAGAACTGGACGAACTCCCGGTCGGCCTCGGCACACTGATCCTGCGAAAGCCGGAACGAGTCGCCGCCCCGGATCGCCTCCCCCACCAGGTAGTCGTAGTAGGTTTCGGCGCCGCCCGGACGCTGCCCGTCGGGCCGCATCTCCGTCTCCATCTGCACGACACCCATGTCGATCCGCATCTGGAGCACCTCGCGGCCGTTGCGAGCCTTGACGAGCCGGGCGTTGACCTCGCCCGGCGTGTACTCCCAGGACTTGAGCAGGGTGTCGATGTCGCGGGGGCTGGGCATCGGAATCCTTCACCGGGGCGAAACGCGGGCATCGTCGCCCGCGACACGATTATACCAACGGCCCGCCGGGGAAACGGTTCACTCGTCCGGCCGGGCCCGGAGTCGCTTGGTGGAGCCGCGCCGCTTCTTGGCATCGAGGCGGGCCGCCCGTGCGGCCCGGGGCACGCGGGTCGGCCGACGCGCTTTGGGCGGCACCAGGACGCGCTCGATGATGACGGACAGTTTTGCCAGACAGTCGGCGACGTTCCGGGGCTGCTCGCGGTGCCGCTGGCTGGCGATCACGAGAAAGCCGTCACCCGTGAGCCGCGACCGCTCGCGATTCCAGAGCCGCACCCGGACATCCTCGGGCAGGTGGGGGCAGCCGGCCACGTCGAACCGGAGCACCGCTTTGGAACTCGTGCGGTTGACGTGCTGGCCGCCGGGCCCGGATGACCGGGCAAACTGCCACTCGAAGCTCGTCGGGGGAATCACGATCCGGCGGGCGCCGGTGCCGATCACGAGCGGTCGCTGGGGGGGCATGGCGATGAGTCCTCGGGGACAGTATGCCCGCCGGCCCGCCAGGCGGCTGCGCGGCTCGTGCCGCCGGTTTGTATGATCTTCGGCCAACGCCGCCCAGGAGCGATGTCCAGATGGTTCGGCTGACCGCCTTGATCGTGCTTGTGGCGTCGCTCTCCGCCGGCCTGCCTGCGGCTCGCGGTGACGGGCCGTCCGATTTGGCCAAGCGGAGCGGCGAGGATTGGGGGGCGTTTCTGGGGCCGAGCGGCAATGGTCGCAGCGGCCTGGCCGCGATGACGATCCCCTGGCCGGCCGCGGGGCCGCGGGTCGTGTGGCACGTGGCCGTGGGCGAGGGCTACTGCTCACCGGCGGTCGCGCTCGGCCGGACGGTCGTCTTCGATCGTGTCGGGGGAGCATGCCGGCTGCGGTGCCTCCAGGCCGAGACGGGGCAGCCGATCTGGGAGCATCGCTACCCGACGGCCTACCTCGACACCTTCGGCTACGACGGCGGCCCGCGGGCCGCCCCCGTGATCGCCCACGGCCGGGTGATCAGTTTTGGCCCCGAGGGCAGGCTCGAGTGTCGCCGGCTCGAGGATGGCGAAAGCCTGTGGCACGTCGACACCGCCGCGGCCTATCACGTGGTGCAAAACTTCTTCGGGGTGGGGGCGGCGCCGCTCGTGCTGGAGGCCGGCGGCCGCCCGCTCGTGGTCGTGCAGGTCGGCGGGAGCCGTCCGGGTTCGGCGCCCCCGTCGCCTGAGCGGCTCGAACTGGTCAAAGGGCTCGACAGCGGGCTCGTGGCCTTCGATCTGGAGACCGGCCGGGAAGTCTGGAGGGCCTCGGATCAACTGGCGAGCTACAGCGCGCCGGTGGCGACGACGCTCGGCGGCGAACAAAGAATCCTCGCCTGGATGCGGGATGATTTTCTGGTCATCGATCCGGCCGACGGGGGTGTGGTGGGGCGGTTTCGCTGGCGGGCCGACGACGTGTTCAGTGCGGTGGCCGCCAGCCCCGTGGTCGGCGGCGGGCAGGTGCTGCTGAGCGAGGCCTACGAGCCGGGCAGCGTGCTGCTCGACCTCGCGCCGCTCGCGGGACCGCGGCCGGGTGGAAACGCGGCGGCCGCCGCCATCGGCGTCGTCCGGCAGGATCGCCGCGGCAGCCGCCCCGACCGGGCCCTCAAGGCCCACTGGGCCACGCCCGTGCTCCACGACGGCCATCTCTACGGCGAGAGCGGCCGCAACTCGGGCGACGCCGTGCTCGCCTGCGTCGATTGGAAGACGGGGGCGGTGGCGTGGAGCGAGGGGGGCTACGGACGCGCGAGCGTGACCCTGGCCTGCGGCCACCTCGTGGTGCTGGGTGAATACGGCGACCTGGCCCTCGTGCGGGCGACCCCCGATCGCTATCAGGAAATCTCGCGGGTTCGGATCGTCGGCGAGGTCGCCCCGGGGCAACAGACCGACCTGCTCACGCCTCCCTGCTGGGCCGCGCCGGTGATCGCGCGCGGTCTGCTCTATCTGCGCGGCAAGGATCGACTCGTGTGCCTCGACCTCACCGACGTTCAGTAGTCGGTGAGGCTGCCGGCTCCTGATTTGTCAAGGGTGAATCAAGGGCGGACGCTGGCACTGTCCGGCGCGGAGTCGAGTGGCCGATCACGGCGGTTTGTCACGCGGTTGGCGTCTCTCTGGACAGTCGGCGCAAGAGCGTCCCATACTCGGCCCCTTCGAGGCGGGCGAACCGAGCCGCGGCCCACCGCGGCGATTCCCCTGGAGCACGACCGAGCATGTTCGAGATCGCGATCAGCCAGATGACGACGCCCCGCTGGGACTTGTCGCTCGAGGTGGAGCGGCTTGCCGCACACGGCTTCGGTGCCGTGTCGGTCTGGAGGCCGAAGATTTCCGACGTCGGCACCACGGCGGCAGCGGCCTTGATCGCGGCGGCGGGGCTCCGCGTCTCGAGCGTGCAGTGGGCGGGCGGCTTCACCGGTGGCGACGGCCGCTCGTTCGACGAGAGCATCGACGACGCCCTGGAGGCGATCGAGACGGCCGAGACGCTCGGCGCCCCGGTCCTGGTGGTGCATAGCGGTTGCCGGGGGGGACACACCCGGTCGCACGCCCGCCGGCTGTTGGCGGAGGCGCTGGAGTTGCTCGCCGCACCGGCCCGGCAGGCCGGGGTCACCTTGGCCGTCAAGCCGATGCATCCGGTGGCGGCCGTCGGCTGCAGTTTCGTGAGTCGTCTGGCCGAAGCGGTCGAACTCATCGAGCGTTTCGACGACCCGGCCGTGCGGCTGGCCCTGGATCTTTGGCACTGGGCCGACGATCCCGAAGTCGGCGGCCTCGTGCCCCGGCTCGCCGAGCGCACGGCGGTGGTGCAGGTCGCCGACCGGACCGGGACGGCCGCGGTCGCGGAAGATCGTCTACCCGCGGGCCACGGCCGGCTGCCGCTGGCCGACGTGATGGCCGGCCTGGCGGACCATGGCTATCGCGGGGAACTGGAGTTCGACCCCGTCGGCGAGTCGGTCGAGATCCTCGGCTACGAAGGGGTGCTCGCGGAGACGCGACTGGTGGCGTCGGCCTGGGCGGCCCGGATCGCCGCGGCCGTCGAGGCGGGCGGCAGGTCGTTCACGGCGGGCCCCGCTCACTTCCGCGGGGCCGGCTCCCGCAGGTCCCACGCTTCGAGCCAGACGGTTTCGCCGGGCTGAAGCTCGAAGTCTTCCCGCAGCCGGCGGTCGAAATCGTCCATGTGGGCGGCGCCGTAGAAGATGGCGATCCGGCGGTCTCCCCGGGCGATCCGCTTCTCGAGCACGGCCAAGGCGGCGGCGTTGCGGTCGGTGATCAGGGTCGAGCCGTCCTCGCCGCCAAAGGCGCTCGTCAGCACGTCCATGTCGGTGAACTGCTCGGCCATCATCCGACGGAGGCGGATCTGGCGGTCGGCCCCGCCGCCGAAGAGCAGGCCGAAGAGCTCGCCCACGCCCACCTCGGGTGCGGCGGTCTCGCCCCGCTCGGCCCGCTCCATGCTCTCCTTCATGATCTTGGAGAACATGCTCCACCACGACTCGCCCCGCTTCTTCATGGCCTGCTGAAACTCCCTGGGCGAGAGGTCGGCGTGCACGAAGTTGGTGGCCGTGTAGTCGATGCTCTCCAGCTGGAACTCGAGGCCCAGGAGTTTGGTGAGCCCCTGCTGGGCGGAGCCAATGGCGCCGGAGGGCTTGCGGCCGGGCCGCGGCCGTTCGTTGGGCGGAGCCACGAGCTCGTAGAGGACGGCGTCGTAGTCGGCGAACAGCCGGTCGAGGGTCTCGTAGTAGTCGGCCCCGCCGAGGTGAACCGCCGCCACCAGGTCGACGGTCACCGGCTTGCGGCCGGCCCGGGCCGCCGCCCGGGCGTCTTCGGTGTAGGCCACGATCGAGGTATCAAGCGACTCCAGTCCGCCGTCGTCGTCGCGGGAGAGCCGGAGGAACTCGACCGCTTCGGCGACGCCGCCCGCGCGGTCGGCGGCCGGCTCCCGTGCCCGGGCACCCAGGCCGCCGGCGAGGCCGGCAAGCAGGGCAAGGGGGAGGAGGGCGGCGAGGTGGCGAGACTCGTGGGGCATGGGCAGGGGCTCCGGGGCTGGCCGAGGTGCGTTTCACCCTCGATTTGCAGGATACCCGACCCGGCCCCCGGGGCCACCGGCCGGCAGCCCGGCTTGTCCGGCACGGCCGGACGGCCCCCCGGACCCGCAAGGTTTTCCAAGATTCGTCAACCCGGCCCACCCGCACGACCGATACGAGAGGAGCGATCCGCACAGGCGGACGGAATGGCTCCTGCACCACAGGGCGAAAAGCGATGGCCACGACACTGGGTTTGAAGCGGTTCCTGGCGGCGATCCTCGCGGCGGCGGTCGCGATCCCCGCGGCGGGGGCCGACTGGATGCCGCTCCTGCCGGACCAGGACTTCTACGACTTCCAGCTTTTCGCGCCGCCGGACCTCGGCGACTACAACATCTACAAGCAGGATCGGGACGGCATCTATTTCGATTACGACCGGCTGTACTGGGGCATCACGGTGCCCCGCGTGACCCAGACTGGCCGCACGCAGGTGGGGTTCTCGGTCATCCCCACGAACCCGGTCTCGCCGCAGACGCTCGTCCAGCTCAACAACGACTACCTGGAATACGCCCAGGAGTTCCCGATCGTGATCACCACGAGCCCGCCGCCGACCGAGCAGGTGATTCCACAAGCGGCGCCGGACGTCACCTACTTCGAGATCGGGGCCGAACCCACCGAGTTCGACCTCAATACGAGCTGGATGCGGACCAAGATGACCTGGGGCAATCGCTATGAAGGTGGCTGGTCCTACAACGACCGGGGCGTCCATCTCTCCTACTTCCAACTCGGTGCTCAGTCTCAGGAGTTCCGGTCGATCAGCGAGTTTGCCGCGAGCTCGCCGACGCAGGAAGTCAACATCGAGTTCGGTGACGCCGGCGGCGGCGGTGGCATCATCGGCGCCGGCGGGACGATCGCGTCGGTGACGATCGAGACGACCTCGGAAAGCCCTCCGCCCGATCACCTCATCACCCAGACGCTGGTGCAGAAGAATGACACCGAGATCCAGAGCGCCGGCGTGGCGTTCACGGTCAACCGCGCTCTCGGGCGGCAGCCGGGAGACGGCGACCTGACGTTTTCCCTCGGGCCGAGGTTCATTCAGTTCGCCGAGCGTTATCAGCTCACCTACACGAGCTACCAGAACGAGTTCAACGTCGTGGCCAACGGTGAGGGCGGCGTGGGCCCTGGTGGCGAGGTCATCAACCAGCCTTTCAGCGGAGCCGGACAGCTGGGCATCCTCACCACGGACCTCCCCTCGACGCTCACTGGTGTGGGGCCGGGTTCGCTCTTCCAGGTGGGTGACTGGGAGACGTACACGTCCAATAATCTCGTGGGACCGGAGTTCGGCCTGATGTTCGAAGGCCAGCGGGGCCGTTGGTCATGGCAACTCGGCGGCAAGTTCACCGCCGGCTTCAACTGGCAGAACAACATCTACAAGGGATCGAACTTTGCCGAAGCGACCGGTGCCGACTACCTCCGGACGAACTTCGCGGGCGGCGGCCTGACGACGGTCAACGTCACCCAGGGCGCCGTCGGCGGCGCTACGGCGACGGTGGTCGAAGTGCCGAACTCACCACTCATCAATCAGATTTTCCCGACCGGAAATATCGATACCACGAATGCGGCTGAGCACCGGTTCGTGTTTTCCCCGATTGGCGAGTGGCGGCTCGGCGGCCGGTTCAGGGTGAGCCAGGCGATCAGCCTCAACGTCGGGTACACCGGGATGTGGCTGTCGCAGATCGCCCGGGCCTCGTCGAACACGGGCTTCATCACGGAACTGCGGCCCGTGCAGGACGTGGCTCGCAACAACACCGACCAGACGATCTACGTCAACGCTTTGGGCAGGCAGCAGCCTGGGCCCGGCCCGGGGGTGATTGCGGTGCCGCCCGACTACTCCTACGTGACCACGAGGCCGGCGGCCTTCAACCAGCTGACCCCGGTCGACGGCGGGAACGAATACGTGTTCACCAACGGCGTCGACTTCGGCATCGAGATCAAGTATTAAGCGGCTTCGCGGCCATCCCTGGCCCGCGAAGCCTGGGCGATGCGGAGGGCGAGCCAACGTCGCCCTCGCCTCGCGGCGGCCGGCTTCCTGCCGGCCTGACGTCAGTGCTCCACTCGCGGCCATCCCTGGCCCGCGAAGCCTGGGCGAGGTGGAGGGCGTCAAGCACCTTCCAGGGCCGCGATCCAGTCGCCCGTCGCACCGCGGATCGCGGCGAGTTTCTCGAGCCGGGCGAGCAGCGGCTGCCAGAGCGGGCCGTCGGCCGCCACCTCGACCGGATGCGGTAGCGCCACCGGCAGGCCG
>JBILOA010000475.1:0-2657 GCA_044374735.1 Pirellulales bacterium
ATCCTGGAGGGAATCCGCACGGCCCTGGGCCTCCCCGAGGACAAGGTGTTCATGAACCTCGACCGCTTCGGCAACACCTCGAGCGGCTCGATCCCGCTGGCCCTCGACGAGGCCTGGCGGACCGGTCGCATCGGGCCGGAGAGCACGGTCGTGGTGTGCGGCTTCGGTGGCGGTCTCGCCTGGGGCACCGCCTGCTGGCGGCTCTGAGGCGGGCCTGCACGCGCGGGCTCGGGGTTGCCCGTGTCCCATCGCCGGACGTTCGCTCCAGGCATCCTGCCTTCCGCTCACTCGATGCTGCCCTCGCTTCGCCATCCTGGCTGCGCTCGGCCAGCAACGCCGGCTCCGGGGCACGGGCAACCCCTCGCGGCCCATAGACAAGCTGAGTGGTACGTTCGTTCCCGCCGTGTGCCCCTGATGCTGAGGAGCCGGTCGGGGGCACGCGCAGGAGCCGGTGCATTTTGCCTGCCAGAGCAGACTCCCTATTCAAGTTGAGAGAGTGACGGCAAAATCCGCCGGCGACGAGCATGTCACCGCCGGTGAACCAATGCGGTTGCCACTGACGCGTCACCCTCGAGAGTCACCTTTCATGTCCGAAGTCGCCGTCAAGACATTGCCTGCCCGCAAGGACGTGCGGGCCGGGGATACGTGGGATCTCGCGAGCCTGTTTCGCTCCGACAAGGCGTGGGAGGAGGCGCTCGAGGTGTGGGAGGAACGGATCCCGCAGTTCGCCCCCTATGCCGGCACGCTCGGCGAGTCACCAGACCGGCTCGCCGAGTGCTTGGCACATGACCTGGCCTTCGATCGCGAGGGGGACCGGCTCGGCACCTACGCCCACCTCCGGGCGAGCGAGGACACGGCCGCGGCCGACGCCCAGCGGATGACCGGTCGCTTCCAGCACGTGGCCACGCGGGCCGGTGCGGCGGCGAGCTTCATCCGGCCCGAGATCATGGCGATCGACCCCACCAAACTGGCCGCCTGGATGGCGCTACCGGTGCTTGCGCCCTACAAGCTCCTGCTCGAACGCATGGTGCGGAATCGGCCGCACGTGCTCTCCGAGCGGGAGGAGAAGCTGCTGGCGATGCAGGGCACCTTCGCCGGCACCGCGGGCAAGGCCTTTCGCCAACTCACCGACGCCGACTTGAAGTTTGGCGCGGTGACGACCGGCAAGGGGGAGCAGGTCGAGCTTTCCAACGCCACCTTCACGACGCTCCTCCACGACACCGCGCCGGAGGTGCGAAAGACCGTCTTTCACCAATTTTACGACCAGTACGAGGCCCACGCCAACACGCTGGCCGCGACGCTCTCCGGCTCGAACGAGCTCGACATCTACGCCGCCCGCGTCCGCAACTACCCGAGTGCCGTCGAGGCGGCCCTGTTCCAGGACAACGTGCCGGTGGCCGTCTACGACCAGCTGATCGCCGCCGTGCGGGCCCACCTGCCGGCCGTGCACCGCTACTTCGACCTCCGCCGGCGGGTGCTCAAGCTGCCCGAGATCCATCACTACGACTGCTACGTGCCGCTCGTACCCGAGCTCGAGCGGAAGCATACCTGGGACGAAGCGGTGGACGTGATCGTGACGGCGCTCGAGCCGCTCGGGAGCGAGTATGGCACCCGGATGGAGCGGGGCCTTCGTGGCCGGTGGTGCGACCGCTACCCCAACGCCGGCAAGCGGTCGGGCGCCTTCAGCTCCGGCACCTACGACTCCGATCCCTACATCCTGATGAACTTCCAGGAGGACGTGATCGAGCACGTGTTCACGCTGGCCCACGAGGCGGGCCACTCGATGCACACTCGCTACTCCGCCGAGGCCCAGCCCTTCCAGTATTCGAGCTACACGATCTTCGTGGCCGAGGTGGCGAGCACCTTCAACGAGCAGCTGCTGACGCGGCTCCTGCTCGAGCGGGCCCGCACCAAGCAGGAGCGGGCGGCGATCATCGCCCGGGAGATCGACTCGATCCGGGGCACGATCGTGCGGCAGACGATGTTCGCGGAGTTCGAGCGGCGGAGCCACGCCTGCGCGGAGCAGGGGGAGCCGCTCACGCTCGAGCGGCTTCGGTTCATCTACCGGGAATTGCTCGACGCCTACTTCGGCCCCGACTTCGTCGTGGACAAAGAACTCGAACTCGAATGCCTGCGGATTCCCCACTTCTACTCGGCGTTCTACGTCTACAAGTACGCGACCGGTCTGTCGGCCGCGATCACGCTGGCCAAGCGGGTGGCCGACGGCGTGCCCGGGGCTTTGGCCGCCTATCTCGGCTTCCTCAAGGGAGGCTCGTCGAAGTGGCCGCTCGATCTCCTGCGGGACGCCGGGGTCGATCTCGAGAGTCCGGAGCCGGTAGCCACGGCCCTGACCCGCTTCGGCGAGCTCGTGGACGAACTCGACGGGCTGGTGTAGCGCCCGGCGGGCCATCCATGGCCCCGCCGGGCTGAGCGGCCCGCGGGCCTTCGGCCCCGGCCGCCGGCCGCACCTCCGGGCGGCCGTGCTCGTGCGCGAAACGGCGCGCGGCGACCGGGCAGACGAATCTGCACGTATCGGTCTCGGTAGCTCCCACGTTGGGCTGCGAGGGGTTGCCCGTGTCCTCGAGCGAGCTGTGGGAGCGAGCGAAGCCCGGAAGGCGAAGCGAGCGGACACGCAGTGAACGGAGGCCTGGAGGGCC
>JBILOA010000476.1:0-2656 GCA_044374735.1 Pirellulales bacterium
GCTCGAAAATCGCGATGCTCGCGGTGAAGCCGTGGAGGAAGGTCCGGGTGCCGATCGGGCCGATTTCCCCCTGGGCGAAGAAGCCTGCGGCCGGGAGAGGTCCCAGGCACCGCTGGAGGCAGCGGGCATCGTGATTCGGCTCGGCAAACAGCCTCGTGCCGCGGCCATTGCAGGTGAAGACGAGCGCCCCGGCGGGATCGACGTCCGACGCGGCGTTGCCGAGCAGCTCCCGCAGGTCCTCGTCGGCGCTGGCGGCATCGCGCACGTGAAACTGCACCGTCTGGCCGGCCCGCACCAGGTCACCCACCGCGATCACGCCGGAGTCGGGATCGGCTCCGAGCACGTTCCGCACGAGGAAGTCACCGCGGCGAAACGTGTCGCGGTATTCACTCGCCGCCCGGCCGACGTGGAGCGACGACCGGACCAGTTCCCGATCGGCGTCGTCGAGGTCGCCATACATCTCGCGGAGACGGTCGAGCGCGGGCGTGCCGCCGAGCTCGACGATCAGGTTTTCCTCCGCCCGCGTGATCACCAGTGGCCTGCCCACGGGCCGGCAGCCCTGCGACACCACCGGCCGTACCCGGACGCTCCCGCCGATCAGCACGCCGACCGCGCCGGAGTCGTAGGTGCGCTGGTCGATCGCCAGCGTGTTGCTACCGGGGCGGGAGCCGCCGCTCGCCATGCCGCCCACGATCGGCAGCCCCGGATGCTCTTCTTCGAGCCGCCGGATCAGGGCATCGACCGGAAACGAGAATGGATCGGCCAGGAGCACGAGCGCCGCGTTGGCCGGCATCTGCCCGGCGAGGCCCTTCGGCCAGCCGGCGAACATGCCCCCGTCGGGCGTCTGCGTGTACTCGAGCGACACGGGCTCCAGCCAGGCTCCGGGCAGCCGCGCGAGCCAGACCGCCACTGCCGGCCCCGATTCGTATTCCCGTTCGCCGGCGAGCACGCCCTCGCAGGTGGCCCCGAGCACGTGCCGCGCCGGCACGAGATCGGCTAGCTGCTCCATCAGTGGGCGGATGGCGGGGCCATGGGATGCCGAGATGAAGACGACCGCCAGGTCGGCCGCCGCGTCACCCGCGTCGGTAAGCCCCAGGTCGGCACGGGCCGCAGCCACGGCGTCGTGGAGCGCCAGATCGAGCTGCGGCTGGGTCGACGACCCGCAGCCGCACCGCGCCGCCACCTGCGTCCCGTCGGTCATCAGACGACGATCTCCGCGAACGAGGCGACCGGTTCGTGCTCCATGATGCCGCCGGCGTCGCGATTGCCCGGCCGGACGGCCAGGGCGGTGGCCATGCCGGCCGCGCGGGCCGCGTCGAGTTCGGCCCCCACGTCGCTCACGAACAGGATCTGCCGGGGCGGGAGCCCCATGTCGGCGGCGATCCGCGTGTAACTGGCAGCCTCCCGCTTCGGCCCAGTGGTCGTGTCATAGTGGCCCCGGAGGTGCGGGGTGAGGTCGCCCGCGGCGGTGTGGCCGAAGAACAGCCTCTGGGCCTCGATCGAGCCGGAGGAATAGATCCGCACGTCGAGCCCCGCGTCGGCCCAGGCGCCGAGCGCCGGCGGCACGTCGTCGAACACGTGGGCCACGAGCTCGCCCGACTCGAAGCCGCTCCGCCAGATCATCCCCTGGAGTTCCTTGAGGGCCGTGTCCTTGACGTCACGGTTCATCAGCTCGATCGCCGCCAGGGCCGCGCGGGTCGGGTCAGCCGCGACTTCGGCCGCGGTCGCCGTCCCGCCCGCAGTGGCTGTGATCGCCGCGGCCAACTCCATCACCCGCCGGTCAGCCCGCTGGTCGGCGAGAAACTCGCCCACCCTGCTCTTGGCGTGCACGAAAAGCACGTCATAGACGAACGAGATGCTCGACGTCGTGCCCTCGACGTCGAGGAGGATGCCACGGCCGTCGAAGACGATCACGAGCCCGCCCTTCCGCTCCCCTGGCCCGGCAGCATGCTGGGACCGAGACAGAGGGGCTCGTAGCCGGCGTGCACGGCGTCGGCGACGTAATGGGGGGTCCAGCCGGTGGTGTCCTGGAACAGCCGGATCGCCCTGATGCGGCGGTCGCCGCAGAGGTCGAACCAATGCCGCGTGCCCATCGGCACGCTGATCAGGTCGCCCGCATGGACCTCGATCCCGAACACCGGTCGGTCGCCCGGATTGATGTGAAACACCCCGCTGCCCTGCAGGATGAAGCGGATCTCGTCCTCGGTGTGGGTGTGTTCTTTGCTGAACTTGTCGAGCATCGCGTCGAGCCCGGGCGTTTCGGGATAGACGTCGATCACGTCGGCCGTGACAAAGCCACCGCGGGCCTTGAGGTCGTCGATCTCGGGCGCGTAGGCGGCGAGGATGTCCGCAGCCGGAGCGGCGGGGTTGACCCGATCCTCGAGCGGCCAGACCTCGTAGTGGAGCCCGTGGTCGGCGAGAAACCGCTTGATCTCGGCCGGATCGGTGATCCGGCGGGCCTCGGCGGGCACCGTGACGATCGCCATAGTCGTCTCTCCGTGTATCAACGGGTGGGAAAAAAGAACTACTGCTGCTGCTGCTGCGATTGCTGCTGCCGCAGCCCAACGCCCGCGGCCGGCAGCGTGCGAGCCCGGGCCACGCACTCGAACAAAAACTCGAAGATCTCGATGTGCCGCCGAGCCTCCGTCAGATCCCG
>JBILOA010000520.1:0-2656 GCA_044374735.1 Pirellulales bacterium
ATGTCGAAGACGGCGCGGACATCATCATGATGGACCTGCGCTGGCCCTACTGGCCCTCAGGTTCCTACTTCGCCAACTGGAACTCCAGCTTCAATCCCAAGCCGAACAACCTCTCCTTCTACGCGGGTTTTACGAGCTTTCTGGCGGATGGCGACCATCAACTACCGAACCCCGACGACACCAAGCAAAACGCCTTTCGGCCCGGTTCCGTTTGGACCTTCTGGGGCAGCGACTCGGCCGGAACGCCCGTGCGATTCCTCGATGTCGCGCCGAATCTGTACATCAAGAACGACTACGGCGGAGAAGGAAGCAGCGGGACAACCGGCGCCACGGTCTGGCCCTTTGTCGAGCGCGGCCAGTGGTACACCATGGTCGGCCGCGTCTGGCAACCAGAGCCCGGATCAAACTCACTCGTCGGACGTTGGATCAAGGATTCGCGCTCCGGCGAGTGGCACCTGATCGGCATCGCCCGGCTCCCGATCCAGGCCACATCCTTCACGGGCAACAGCGGATTCCTCGAGCCGCTCGCGAGCGAAAAAGCCGTTCGATCACTGCATCGCCGGTTCGGCTATTACCGCAACCAGGGCTCCTGGCGGAGTTCGGACACCATCTCCATCGACAAGACCGAATACGTCGTCGCCCAGACGATCCCCGAGGGCGACCATGAATACACGGCCATCGAGTACGCGCAGCGTCCCGACCACCTCCCGCTGAAACTTTCAGGCAAACCCCTGGATGGCAGTCGATCGCACTCCTTTACCGCCAAGCAACCTGCACAACCCGCCCTCGATCGTCCGCGTTTCGAAAACCTGCGGGCTGTCGCCGCCGGCAACGCGATTGCCGTTTCATGGGACGTCCCCTCCCGCTCGTCCCCGCCTCTTTCCTTCCAGATCGAACTCTTTGCAGATCGGGACTGCAGGGGCGCACCCATCGCGCGCCGGTCCGTGGTGATGCCGACGGCAAGGCATGCGATTCTGGCGGCCCAAGGGGATGCGCGGGCCGTGCGCGTGCGCATGACCGACATTTTCGATCAAGCCTCCGACGCCATCGTCGCACCGATCGCGACGGTACCAGTCGCGGCGTGTCAGCCGCTCGCGACTCCGACCACTCCCGGACTCCGCTACGAGCTGTGGACGAAGGATGAAAAACGCCGACTTTCGTACTTCAACCCTCCGGCGCAACAGCCCGATGAGCGGCATGCCTGGATTCACCTCGCTGAGTTATCAACGGGCAAGAAGGTGCGCGAAGGCATTTCGCGCGGATTCGATCCGAGTATCCGCGAGGAGCGCGATCATGGATTCGCGATCCGATACACCGGGTATCTGGAGATTCCAGCCGACGGTGCGTACATTTTCAGCGCACAAGTCGATGGTGCGTATCGCATCCAACTCGATGGGCGACCTGCCTTGGAGTGGGACGGTCAACACGGCTCGACCGAGAAAGCCGCCGCGCTGGTGCTGGCCAAAGGCTTTCATCCGATCGAGGTCGATTATTTGGTCGATCAGTTACCCGCCTTGAATTTCACGATTTGCCTGGAAGGCGCCGGGATCCCGAAGCACCCGATCCGCATCGACGAGCTTCGGACCCCTTCCAGTGATGCGGTGCCCAAGCTGGAGCTTGTCTCCGAGTCGCACCACGATGGCACCGCCACGATCACGGTATCGAAGACCGCCGGCACGCGGCCCGTCCGCCAGTTGCAGCTCTACCTGGACCGGTGGCAGTTGGCGACGAGTCAAACCCCGCTCCTTCGGTACAGCGGCCCATTGCCTCGCGGCAGCGCGTCGATCTGGGCCCGTGCGACGCTCGAAGACGGCCAGACGTTCGATACCGAGGCCCAATCGTTGCTGAACGAAGGGCCCGAGGTGAGCTTGCCATGGCGTTATCACAACGTCGGAGACGTGAAGTCCTCGGCAGGGGTCTGGCAGACCGGCCCGAGTGGATTCGCGTTTTTCGGCAGCGGCATGCACACCCTGACCCAGCGTGTCGCGGGGGATTTCGTGGCCGAGTGCCACGTCACCGGCTACAACGGGCAACAGGGGGAGCCGGTCAACCGGAGGGCGTGGGTCGGGCTCACCGCGCGCGAGCATGGCGACCGGCGCAACTGGGAATGGGGCCGGGACTTCCATCTCGTTCAAACCGCAGCCGACGGGCTCCGTTGCTCCGCCGACTTCACCGATTTCGGTGCGGGGCGAATCTCCTCGTACGAACTTCCCCAGAACCATCCCTGGCTCCGCATCGCTCGACGAGGAGATCTCTGGACCGCGTGGTCGAGCCCCGATGGGATGGATTGGAAACTCGGGGCCGTCCAGTACAAGAAAATGTCCGGCGAACTGGATGTCGGGCTGTTTTTCAGCGCGCTTCCGCAGGACGCTCGGGCGCATTATTTCGCCTCGGTCACGTCGGTCGCCATCCACACGGATGCCGCACGGCAACCGAACTTGCCCGCGGTCCAACCGGCGCGCGACACGGATGGAGACCGTTGGACCGGCGTCGTCGTGGCCCCCTCCGATCCGCACACCGTCGTGGTTCGATCGAACCATCGTGGCTTACGCATCAGCCGCGATCGCGGGGCGACGTGGACTCCCATCAACGGCACGCTCAGCGATGAGGATTTGTGCGTTCGCAGCGTGGCGATCGATCCGGTGGATCCGAAGGT
>JBILOA010000477.1:0-2646 GCA_044374735.1 Pirellulales bacterium
GCGAAGCAGAAGGAGGGCAAGAAGCGGATGAAGAGCGTCGGCAGCGTCGACATCCCGCAGAAGGCCTTCATGGCGGTGCTCGACACCGGCGCCGAGCGGCAGTGATGTCCGCGGTCGCATAAACCCGCGAGTGGCTGCCCGTGCCCCATCGCCGGACGTTTGCTGCGGCCATCCTGGCCTCCACTCACTCCATGCCGGCTGCGCTTCGCCGTCCCTGGCTGCGCTTGCCGCCAAGGCCGGCTCCCGGGGCACGGGCAGCCACTCGCTCGCCGTTCCCCGGTCAGCAGATTCTCTGGGCGTGCCAGCCGGCGCGGCGGGCGGCGGCGACGTCGAGTTCGGGATCGTCGCCCACGAGCAGGAGTTCCTGCGGCTGGAGGCCCAGCCGCCGTTCGACGGCGCGGAAGAACTCGCCCGAAGGTTTTCGCCAGCCGAGCTCCGACGACGCGAACACGTGCTCGGCGAACGTCAGCGGCTCGACTGCGGCGGCCAGGCCCAGCAGCCGCTCGTCGAAGTTGCTGGCGAGAGCCACCGGCAGGCCGGCCGCCCGGGCTGCGAACACGAGCTCCTGTCCGGCGGGCACCGGCCGCCACGACTCGGGCCGACCGAAGTGTTCCCAGAGGTCGGCGAAGATCCGGTCGATCTCACCGGCCCCGGTGAAGACCTCGGCCACGATCTGCCGCCAGCGGTCGGCTTCGCGGCTGCGGCCCGTGGCGAAGGGAGGTGTGTTGGCCGCGTCAAGTTCCTCCTGGCGCCGCCAGGCCGCCCGAAACCGCGGCTGGATCACCGCCGGATCGAGGTCGACGCCATGCCGGACCCCGGCCTCGTGGTAGGCGACCGCGACACTGGGCCAGGGCTCGACCAGCGTGTGAACCACGTCGAATACGACCGCCCGGACCCCGGGCGGAAACGATTCCGCGAGCGGAGCGGCGGGCGTCGGCAACGGGGTGGCGAGCGGCGGCATCTCCCGAAGCATAGGCCGCTCGCACCGGCCGGGGATGGCCCCGACGCTACCGCCGCGGGATCAGCCCCAGGTCGAGCCCGAACACGAACATCATGAGCGTGAGGATCAGGGCCAGCCCCAGGTAGGAGAGCACCCCGACCACGGTTTCGCTCGGCGGCTTGCCCCGCACGAACTCGTACAGCAGGAAGACCATGTGGCCACCGTCGAGGACGGGAATCGGCAGGAAGTTCACCACGGCCAGATTGGCCGACAGCATCGTGAGGAACAGCAGCAGCCGTCCGAAGCCTTCCTCGGCCGATTTGCCGGCCTGCTTGGCGATCTCGATCGGTCCGCCGAGCAGCCGTGGGCTGATCTTGTTGCTCCACAGCTTGCCGAGAAAGCTGTAGACGAGCGAGAGATCCTCGCCCGCCTTTCTGAAGCCGCGGCCGAAGGCCTCGCCGAGCGAGCGGGCCTGGACCTTCTCGTAGACCGGATCGAAGACGAGGCCCCGATCCACGCTGAACAGGTCGTCGGTCTCGACCGGCTCCAGTTCGACTGAGCGGGTCTGGCCCGCGGCGGCGGCCACCTCGAGCTTCAGCTTCGTGCCGACCGGCAGCTGCTGGATCGCGGCCACCACGGCCGGCCAGTTGGGATCCTTGGCCGAGATCGGCACCCCCTCGTCATCGGCGGGTTCACCGGGCAGCACGAGGTTGGCCCGCGTCAGCCGGTCGCCCGCCACGATCCCCGCCACGGCAGCCGGGCTCCCGGCTGCGACCTCCGTGACGACGTCGGCCACGGCCAGCGCGATGCCGAGCGCGGAGACCGCCACGCGGCAGCCGGGCCCCGATGTCTCGTCGTCCCGCCAGGTGACCTCGCGGGGCGTGATCGTGACCTCGCGGTCGGCTTGGCCCTCGCGGCCCACCGTCAGCGCGAGCGGCTTGCCGATGAACGCGGCGAGCCGATCCTCGAGCGTGAGCGGATCGCCGGCGGGTTCGCCGGCGACCGCCAGGATCGTGTCGCCCGCCTCGAGGCCGGCCGCGGCTGCCGGGGAGCCCTCCTGCACGGCGGTGACCCGGGCGGGACCGATCGTGATGCCCGTCGTTCGCCGCGGCTGCGGTGGCAGGGCGATCTCCACCCGCTCCGGCTTCGCGGCCCCCTTCACCGCGCGATCGACGCCGAGCGTGAGCGTCGCGGACGGCGTTCGCGACAGCACGGCGAGCAGCTCCGCATAGGTTTTCACGGCGACGCCATCGATCGTGCGCACCGTGTCGCCCGGCTCGAGTGCCGGCTTGGCCAGACCGGCAGCCCCGGGCAGCCCCTTGCCGAACTCGGCGGGCAGGGTCAGCGAGATCGGGCTCGTGACACCGATCGTCGGCACCCCGAGGTCGGTGTCGGGCTTGAGCAGCACCGTGCGGGTGCTGCCGTCGGCCGGGCGGCGGACGGTGAACTCGATGCCCTTGGCGAGGTCGCCGACGGTGACGCCATGCCGCAGGTCGTTGAAGATGGGATTCTCACGGTCGCCGATCTTCACGATCTCGTCGCCGGTCCGCAGGCCCGCCCGCCAGGCGGCGCCGCCCGTGCGGACGCCGGAGATCGTGCAGGTCATCTCCTTGACGCCCAGCCCGTAGGCGAGCGAGGCCATCAGCACCGCGAAGATCACGTTCATGATCACGCCGGCCGAGATGATCGCCATCCGCTTGAGCACG
>JBILOA010000479.1:0-2639 GCA_044374735.1 Pirellulales bacterium
AGGCCGCCGTCAGGCCGGGGTTGTCGCTTCCGGCGGCCCCCTCCTACAAGCCCGTTCCCGGCGGCATCCTTCGCCGCAACTCCGTTCCCCCGCAGCGTTCACCCGTGCCTCGCCGTCCTTCCCTGCATCCCCTCCTCGCCCTGGCTTGCGGCCTGTTCGCCGCGGGCTGCGACGTGCGCGACGAGCAGGCCCGCCCGGGGCCGGCGGCCGCCTGGCTGGAGACGACCGCCCTACGGCTCGCGTCACCGGCCGCGACGCTGGCCGCCCGTCCCGCGAACCCCGCCATCGAGTGCTGCGACGGCTTCGAGAACGGCTCGCGGCGGGCGTCCGAGGCGGGCCTGCCGCTGCTGCTCGTGTTCCGCGCCCGCTGGTGCCGCTGGAGCGGCGACCTCGTCGACGCCGTCGTCGCCGACGAGCGTCTCGCCAACGCCGGCGGGCGTTTCATCTGCGCCTCGATCGACGCGGATCGCGACGCCGCCGTCTGCCGGTCATTCGGAGTGGCCGCGTTTCCGACCGTGATCGTCCTCGACGCCGACCGGCGGGAGCAGTTTCGCGCCAGCGGCGCGGAAGCCCGGCAGGGCCTCGCCACGGCCCTCGAGGGGGTCCTGGCACGCCCCCGCTCCCGCGTCGCCCACAGCTCGGCCGACGCCGGCCCGCTCGAATGAGGCCGCAGGGTACCATCCAGGTTTTCCATTCCCCGGCCCGTCGCCCCGGCCCTCGCCTCCCATGACCGCCGCCCCGCAGCCGCCGGCCAGCCGCAAGCCTCCGGGCCAGGAAGCCTTCCACGCCTACCCGTGGTGGAGCCCGCGGTTCTGGCACGGGATGCCGCTGGGCGTGTGGCTGGGCATGGTGGGCGAGAACGGGGCCCGCGTGCATCCGTCGAAACTCGGGCTCGTGGCCACGATCTCGGCCGCCGCCGCCTTCAACTCCGTGGCCGGCCCCTTGAGCGAGGCGCGGTTCCGCCGCCGACTCCGCACGCCGCCGGTCACCCCACCGCCGCTGTTCATCCTCGGCCACTGGCGGAGCGGCACGACGCTGCTCCACGAACTGATGATGCTCGACCAGCGGTTCTGCTGCCCCTCCACCTACCAGTGCTTCGCGCCGGGCCACTTCCTGCTCACCGAGGACGTCCTGACACGACTGCTCGCCTGGATGATGCCGGCCAAACGACCCATGGACAACGTGGCGGCCGGTTGGTCGCGGCCCCAGGAGGACGAGTTCGCGCTGGCCAACCTCGGCGCGCCCTCGCCCTACCGGCGGATGGCCTTCCCGGCGACGAGCTCCTCCGAACCCGTGGCCCTCGACGTCACGAAGCTGGAGCCGGCCGAACTCGACCGCTGGAAGCAGACCCTGCGGCGGTTCCTGAACCGGCTCGCCGTGCGGGACCCCCGCCGGCCCGTGCTCAAGAGCCCGCCGCACACGGCTCGGCTGGGCGTGCTCGCCGAAATGTTTCCCGAGGCCCGCTTCCTGCACGTGGTGCGGGATCCGTTCGTCGTGTTTCCCTCGACGAAGCGGCTCTGGATGTCGCTTGATGAAGTGCAGGGGCTGCAGGTGTCGAAGGGCGAGTCGCTCGATCACTACGTCTTCGCCTGCTTCGACGAGATGTATGCGGCCTTCGAGCGCGACCGGGCCGCCGTCGGCCCCGACCGGCTCCACGAGATCCGCTACGAGGATCTGGTGGCCGACCCGGTCGGCTCCCTGGCCTCGGCCTACGAGCGGCTCGACCTCGGCGGCTTCGAGGCGATGCGGCCCGCGCTCGAGGACCAGGCCCGCTCGATGAAGCAGTACCGCACCAACACCTACCGGCATGAGCCGGGAATCGTGGCGGAGGTGGCCCGCCGTTGGCGGCCGTTCATCGACCGTTACGGCTACGACGTTCCCGCCTGTTGAGGCTGGGGTGAACGCCGCTGATTCAGGAGCCTGACGCGGGGATCGGCCTGCATCTCCTTCTGTTCGTCGGCGAGTTCCTGCGGCGTCATCCGGATCCGGTGCTCGAAGCGACGGCGGGCGAGCAGCCACTGCCCCACGGCCACGGCCGCCGCGCCGGCCACGACCCAGGCCACCGCCCGCCAGGCCACGGCGACCAGCGGCCCGATCTCGCCCGGCTCGGGCAAGGTGGCCTGCACCGCGAGGAGCGGCCGACCCGCCACCAGGACCGCTCCGCCGAGGATCGCCAGCCCCGCCGCCGCCGTCAGCAGCGTGCCGAGCGTGGCCCAGGAAAACACCCGCGCGATCCCGGCCACGGGGTCGACGCGGCGCACGTCGAAGGCGGCGCGGCCGGGCTGCCAGGAGAAGCCGTCGCAGGCGAACCGCACGACGAGACCGGCGGTGGCCGCCGCCGCCACGACCACGAGCGTCGGCAGCGCCACCGCGACGGGCACTGGCCACGCGGGGCTCGTCGGGCCGCCGGCCAGGCTGGCGGCGAACGCCTCGCGCAGGCCGTCAGCCGCCACCGGGATCGTGGCCCGCGCCCACCACGGCGCGAGCGCCAGAGCCACCGCCACCGAGGCCGCCCAGGCTGGCAGGTCGGCCGGGGCCGAGAGCCCCGCGCGGCGGGCCGCCTCACGGCGGCGCGCCGTGGCGGGAATCGTGCGGTCGGATGCGTCGGCCATGATGAAGGGGGCTCAGGGGCGCGGGTC
>JBILOA010000478.1:0-2639 GCA_044374735.1 Pirellulales bacterium
GGAACTCCTCGCGATGGCGGGCCAGCGCCCGGGCGAGCGTGTCTTCGCGGCGATCCTGGTTGAGGCCGATGATCCGGGCGAACACGCCGCCGCCGGAGGGCACGTCGAGGCCGCGGCTGAAGGTCACGGTCGAGAGCGAGCTGCCCACCTCTTCGAGGCCGGCGATCTTCTCCTGGATCCGCTCGACGAGTTCCATCCGCTCGCGGAAGTCGAGCCCGCAGGCATCCTTGTCGATCCGCACCAGGATCTCCATTGGCACCAGCGGCCCGAGATGCTTCTCCAGCCATTGGTAGTCGGTCCGGATCCGGGCCTTGGGGGAGAACAGCCGCATCAGCTGCACGCTGCTCTCCACGCGGGTGATGCCGTAGCCCACGCCGGCCATCACGAGCAGACAGGCGGCGGACGCCAGGGCGTGATGGTCGGTGATCCAGTGGCCCACCTTCCACCAGGGGCTCTGCTCGATCGGCCGCCAGGCTCCCTCACTCTCCGCCGCGGCCGCACCGCCGAGCTTGAGCTTGGGCGGAAACAGCTCGAGGATCGTGGGCATCAGCGTGATGATCACCAGGAAGCTCACCACCACGCCCGCCGCCGAGAAGATGCCGAACATCCTGATCGGCACGAGTTCGCTGACGGCGAGGGTCGCCAAGCCCACCGCGGTCGTGCCAGTGGCCAGCGAGAGCGGCAGGAGCGCGTGATGCACGGCCCGGCCGGCGGCCCCTTCCTGGATGCCGGTCTCGGCGAGCTGGTCGCGGTAGTAGTTGGCCAGGTGGATCGCGCCGGAGGTCGTGGCGACGTAGACCAGCGACGGCATCGTGAGCAGGATCGCGTCGACGGGATAGCCCGAATACCAGACCAGCGCCAGGCTGGCGAACATGCTGTACACACCCGACGCCAGCACAATCGCCACGAGCGCCTTGTTCTTCAGGCTCCACCAGCTGACGAAGGATCCGACCACCAGCGAGAGGCCGAACAGGATCGTCACGCTCGTCTGGCCGGCCTTGTCGATCGAGACGTTGTCGACCGGCGGACCGCCCATGTGCAGGTCCTGCTCGCGGATGCCGCACTCGCCGGTGGCGACCGAGCGGATCTGGTCGATCGCGCCGTGCAGATTGGCCCGGGCGACGTCCGACAGGGTCAGGACGAGGCAGGTCTGGCGGGTGTCGAGGTCGTCTTCCTCGGAGCCTGGCTCCACGCCGGGGGCGGCCGGGCCGACGAGGGCCCCGGTCAGCCGCCGGACCGCCTCGTCCCGATCGAGGTTGAGCGGATCGCTCGTCATCTGGTCGATGGCGCGCGGGCCGGTCTGGGCCGTCTTGAAGTAGAGCGGCCGCTCGATCCGGGCCGCCTCCTCGGGGGGCGGGAGGAGCTTGTTGGCCAGGAGCTCGAGCCGCGGGTCGGCCATCGTGCAGCCGTCCCACGAGACGAGGACGAACTCCTCCCCCTGGAAATGCTGCCGGAAGAACTTGTAGGTCTGGGTCTCGGGGTATTCGGGGGGCAGCCAGCCCTTCACGTCGTTGCGGTTGTTCCCCTTCGCCTTGATCGCACCCACCAACACGAGGGGGAGCAAGAAGACGAGCACCGCCAGGATCGGAACGCTGTACCGCTTGTAGAAGTCGCCTGAATGCTGCGTCATGGAAGCGTTCGCGGGCGGCCCGGGGGCGTCGTGCTGAAGGGCGGAGACTAGAACCCTACAGGGGCTTTGGGGGCCAGTCCATATCGTTCAGCCCGCAGGAAGGCGGTTTTTTGCCCCCCCTCCATGCCGTAAGTGGTTTGGCGGGAAGAGTTTGCGTCGATCGCAAGGTTTCCGCAGCCCGCACCAGCCGCACCCCGAAACCACCCGAAAACCGAGCCACGACGGGCTTAGGAGCCCTCGGCGAGCTCATTCGACCGGAATCCGACGGCTCGGTGGGCACCGTCGCAGAAGGGCCGTTTGGCTGACTGGCCACAGCGGCACAGGGCGATCGCCCGCTTCCCGTCAGGCAGTCGAAACTCGGCTCCCTGGTGGTCGATCACCCGGAATCCCGCGGCGGTGCCGTCGGCCGCGTCGGGCAGTTCCACGACCAGCGGCCCGTCCTCCCGGCAGCGGAGCGTGACGCAGCCTGGTTTGGCCCATTTCGAACCGCCGGGCTCGGCGGTGGGCGGCGGAGGCTGACCGGAATCACTCACGGCTTGCCTCGGGTTCGGGCTTCGGGTTCGGTTCAGGTGGCTGGTCGATGACGAGCCGGATCAGCACCCGTCCTGCCGCCCCACGGGCACCCCCCACGGCCTCCTCGTCTCGCTTCTGGGCAGCCGATTTGGCCACGGCTCCCCGGTTGGCCGCGGCTTCTTCAGCCTTGTCCGCTCGCTCTCCCGCATCCGCTGGCTCTCCGGCATCCGCTGGCTGTCTCGTATCCGCTTCCTCGCCTGCGACCGCCCGACGCCGCGCGAGGCGTCCCTCCCCGGCAGCCGCCAGGAAGGCGCCGATCGCGGCGGGAGGGCCGGTGAGCTCCAGGGTCCAGTCTCCCGACGGGTCCGCCGAAATGCCCTCCTCGCGGTCGGCGAGCGGCTTGGCCTCGATGCCATGGGCCTCGAGCAGGCGGTCGAACTCCGTCCACGACTCCACCGTGACGACGGCCGGGCGATCCTGTGGCGCCCCGAGTCCG
>JBILOA010000480.1:0-2632 GCA_044374735.1 Pirellulales bacterium
GGCGGCCGTCACCGTCGCCGCCTGGCAGATCGCCCCGCTCGTGGCCGCCGGCACGCTCGGCCGCCGGGATCTCGAGATGGCGTTCCTCGACGGGATGATGTCGAACGTCAACCTGTTCGCCGGCTATCTGCTCCTGCTGGTGCCGTGGTGCCTGTGCGCGGCGGCGGAGTTCCGCGGGGCGTGGCGGGCCGTGGCGGCCGCGACCGGAATCGCCGCGCTCGCCGCGCTGGTCGTGCTGCAGTCGCGGGCGGCATGGCTCGCCGCCGCGGCGGCCGCGATCGGCGGCGCGGTTGTGATCCTGCGGCAGCGGCAGGTTCTCGGCGTGCCGGCAGGCTGGCGGCGGCCGCTGATCGCGTGCCTGGCGGCCCTGCCGCTGGCGGCCGTGGTCGGCGGCGGGCTGGCCCGGACCGACACGGCGATCGGCCGGGCCATCGACCGGCTCGTCTTCTCCCGGCCGCACCAGGCCGGGGTTCCCAGCGACGGCGGCCGTTCGATGGTCTGGGGCATCGCGACCGAGATGATCGCTGATCATCCCCTGACGGGCGTCGGCGCCGGCAACTTCACGCTGCGGATGCACGACTACTTCGGCTCGGACCGGATGGGCGACCAGCTCGACTTCACGAATCTCTCGAGCGACAACTGGATCCAGCCCCACAACGACTTTCTCTGGGTCTTCGCCGAGAAGGGCCTGCCGGGGATCGTGGCCTTCGGGGCCGTGTTCATCCTGGCGCTGGCGGCGGCTCGCGGCGTGCTCACCGGCTCGCCGACGACCACCGACGCCCGCCTCGCGGTGGCCTCGCTGGCGGCGCTGGTCGCCTACCTCGTGTTCTCGGCGTTCGATTTCCCGCTCGACCGCGTCAGTCACCAGGTCGTGCTGGCGGTGCACCTGGCGGTGCTCGTGCTCGTCCAGCGGGCGACGCGATCAGTCGGCGGCCAGCCGGTGCGCCTGCCGGGCTGGCTCGTCGTGTCTCCGGTGGCCGCCGCGACGGCCCTTGGCTGCGCCTACGCCTGGCAGGCCCTGGCGCAGGAACATGCGGTGATGGACGCCCGTCGGGCGCACCATGCCGGCGACTGGGAGGCGATGCGAGCGGCCGCCCGCCGGGCGGCAACGCCCTGGAAGACGCTCGACCCCTTGGCCGTGCCGGTCGCCTTCCTGGAGGCGGAGGCCGAACGGCGGCTGGGCAACCTCGAGGCCGCGACCGCCGGCTTCGAACGGGCGGTCGCGGCCAATCCCTCGCGGCTCTACATCCTGCAGAACCTCGGCTCGGCCTACGCCCAGGGAGGCCGGTTCGACGACGCCGTCGACATCTTCGCGATCGCCGCCGACCGCTATCCCGACCGGGTCGAACTGCGGCACAACCTCGCCATGGCGCTCGTCGAGGCGGGGCGGTTCGCCGAGGCGATCGCCGTGATCGAGGACGTGCCCGAGCCGCTCCGAACCGAGGGCATGCGGCAGGCCCTCGCGTTCGCCCGCGAGCGACACACCGGCAGCGAGTGACCGGCCTACAGCTGCGTCGGGTTGGGGGCGTCGCCGTAGACGTCCTTGGGATCGAAGGCCTTCTCGTGCTCGAGAAACTCGAGCGTGGTGCCGGCCGTCCGCTCGGCCCCCACCGGCACCTTGCGGTAGAAGCAGGAGCGGTAGCCGACATGGCAACTCGCCCCGCCGGCCACCTCGACCCGCAGCCAGACGCAGTCCTGATCGTCGTCGATCCGCATCTCGACGATTTTCTGGACCAGGCCGCTCGTGGCGCCCTTGTGCCAGAGCACCTGCCGACTGCGGCTCCAGTAATGGGCCTCGCCCGTCTCGATCGACTTGGCGAGCGCCTCGCGGTTCATGACCGCGACCATCAGGACCTCGCCCGAGTGGTAGTCGGTGGTCACGCAGGGAATGAAGCCGGCGGCGTCGAACTTGGGGGCGAGGTCATGCCCCTCCTCCACCTGCTCGACGGAGTCCCGCCGGCCGAAGATCGATTCGTCGTGGTTCGCCGCCGCACTCACCGGATGTCTCCTGCCAAAACTCGTTCTCCGAAAGCATACCCTCGGATCGGCCGCCCGCCGGGCGGTCGTGAGGCGGGCCGGAACCCTGCCGGTTGACCCACCCCGGACCGCCGCCGTACCTTCAACGCAATCCCCTTCCCTCTGCTTTCACGAGGCGCTTCCATGCGGTTTCAGCCACCGTTTCTCCTCCTGCTGGCGGCCCTGGCGTCGCCGGCCGTCGCGGGCGACTGGCCCACCTTCCGCGGCGCCGACCGGACCGCGGTGGCCCCTGACACCGACCTGCTCGAAGCCTGGCCGGCCGATGGCCCGCCCGTGGTCTGGGAGACCAAGGGGGCCGGCCGCGGCTACGCGAGCCCGGCGGTCGCGGGCGACAAGATCTTCACGCTCGGCGACGGGCTCTCCACGGCGGAAGACGCCGACGAGTATCTCTCCTGCTTCGACCGCGCCACCGGCAAGCAGCTCTGGAAGACCAAGACCGGCGGCCCGTGGACGAACGGCCAGGACTCATGGCAGAGCTCCCGCAGCACGCCCACCGTCGACGGGGCGATGGTCTACGTGCTCACGCCGTTCGGCCAGCTCGTGGGCTGCCTCGTGAAGGACGGCCGCGAGGTGTTCCGGGTGGATCTGAAGGAGC
>JBILOA010000481.1:0-2630 GCA_044374735.1 Pirellulales bacterium
CCCGGGCCCAGGGCACTCGATTCGCTGGACCATCACGCGACCCGACGGCTCCACCCTCTCCGGCACCACGCCCGACGCCGCGCGGGACTGGCCGCGGCTGCTCTACCACCGGCGGTTCATGGTGGCTGAGAAGATCGCCCCGCTCGTGCCGCCCCCCGACGCGCCGGCCGAGGTGCGGGCCCGCGCCAAGGTCGACTGGCTGCCGCTGGTCAAGGGCGTCGCCTGCAACCTGCTCCGCACCCACGGCGGCGACCGGATCACCCTTGAGATGGTCGAGCACTACCTTCCCGGCCCCGACGAAGTGGCCGAGGGCCGCACGGGCGCCGACCTGGTCATGCCGCTGGGCACGTTCGCCCGCGTCGCGAGCCTCGGGCAGCCTGGAGGCAGCCTGAAGGCCGCTGGCGCACCGCTGAGGAACGAGCCATGAAGAGGACCGACGCCCTGACCACGGCCGCGACGCCGCGACACGACCCGGCCCCAGCCGGGGGCTTCCGCGGCTGGCTGGCCGATTGGGCGCAGGCCTGGAACGAGTTCTGGTTCACACCGTCCGATCCGCTGCCCTTGGCCGTCGTGCGGATCGCGACCGGCCTGATCCTGACGTGGTCGTGCCTCGTGTGGCTGCTCGACGCCGACGCCTTCTTCGGCCCGCGCGGCTGGCTCGCCCCTGGCGATGCCTGGCGGATGAACGACCAGCCATGGCAGTGGAGCTGGTTCTTCGCGGCCGACGGGCCAGACGCCGTCCGCGTCCTGGCGGGCATCGCCCTCGTGGCGGCGATCCTGCTCACGCTCGGGCTGGCGACGCCGTTCGCAGCCGTCGTCTCACTGATCGGGCTGGTCTGTGCCGCCAACCGCGCCCCGCTCAACACCTTCGGCCTCGACGACACGCTCGGCATGCTGCTCATCGGCCTGGCAGTGGGGCCGAGCGGCGCACGGCTCTCGCTCGACGCGGCCCTGGTCGGTGGCGGAGCGGGGCAGGGCAGGGGGGCTCCCTCGACGCGGGCCACCGTGGCCCTGCGGCTGATCCAGGTGCACCTCTGCGTCATGTATTTCTTCTCCGGCTGCGGCAAGCTCTTCGGGGCCAGCTGGTGGGAGGGGACGGCGATCTGGGGAGCGGCCGCCAACGTCCAGTACCGCACGCTCGACCTGACCTGGATGGCCCGCCATCCGCTGGTCGTCAACGCGATCACCCTGGCCACGCTGTTCTGGGAGGTGGCGTACGCCGCCCTGATCTGGCCGCGGCTGACCCGGCCCCTGTTTCTCGCGATGGCGGCGCTCGTCCACTTGGGGATCGGGCTCACGATGGGCATGATGGAGTTCGGGCTGGCGATGCTTGTCGCCAACCTCGCGTTCGTGCCGGCCGCCACCTGGCGGGGGCTGCTACCCGACGCCGGCTCGCCCACGCTTCCCGGTCCCCGACCTTCATCCCCACCAACCCGAACGGATCTCGCATGATCGACACGCTTGCCGTCGTCGGCGCCACCGGCGCCGTGGGCCGCATCATCGTGGAACTGCTGCTCGAGCGGCGGTTTCCCGCCCGCACCATCAAGCTGCTCGCCTCGGCCCGCTCGGCCGGCCGGCCGTTCGACATCAAGGGAACCACGCTCAAGGTTGAGGAGCTCACGCCCGAGTCGTTCGTCGGCGTCGACGTGGCGATCGGCAGCACGCCCGACGAGGTGGCCGCCGAGTTCGTCCCCTGGGCGGTCGAGCGGGGCACGGTCGTGGTCGACGAGAGCGCGTTCTTTCGGATGCGGCCCGACGTGCCGCTGGTGATCCCGGAGGTCAACGCGGCGGCGCTCGCCGGTCACCGCGGGATCATCGCCAGCCCCAACTGCTCGACCACGCAGATGGTCATGGTGATGAAGCCGATCCACGATGCGGCCCGGATCAAGCGGGTGGTGGCGAGCACCTACCAGGCCGTCAGCGGCGCGGGGCTCGCGGCCACCGACGAGCTGCGGCAGGGGGCCGCCGCATGGCTGGCCGGGGCCGAGGCGCCGCGAACGGTCTTCCCGCACCCCATCGCCGCCAACCTGATCCCGCAGATCGGCTCGCCCAAGGACGGGGGGTCGACCAGCGAGGAGCTGAAGATGGTGCACGAGACCCGAAAGATCATGGGCGACGACTCGATCGGCGTCTGCGTGACCTGCGTCCGCGTGCCGGTCGCCAACGGCCACAGCGAGTCGCTCGTGATCGAGACCGAGCGGAAGCTCTCGGCCGACGAGGCCCGCCGGCTGCTGGCCGCGGCACCGGGCGTGGTCGTGGAAGACGACCTCGCCGCCAAGCGGTATCCGATGCCCAAGGCCTGCAGTGGCCGCGATGAGGTGTTCGTGGGCCGCATCCGCGAGGATCTCTCGGTTCCGGCGGGGATCGCGCTGTGGTGCGTGAGCGACAACCTCCGCAAGGGGGCGGCGACCAACGCCGTGCAGATCGCCGAGCGGCTCGCCGCCGACCCGGCGTTGCTGGCGGGCGCCGGCAGGGCAGGGGGGCGACCGGTGCGGGGATGAGCGAGCTCGCCCGCACGATCCGCCTCCGGCTGGCCTACGAGGGCACCCGCTACTCCGGCTGGCAGGTCCAGCCAGGACGCCCGACGGTGCAGGGAGCCGTGACCGAGGCGATCCGTCGCGTCACGGGTG
>JBILOA010000482.1:0-2629 GCA_044374735.1 Pirellulales bacterium
GGGCAGGATGCCCGAAGGGAGTGTCCGGCGAGATGGCACGGGCAACCTCGACCCACCGTTTGACTCGCAAGCACGACTGCCCGAAAGCAAACCATGAGTGACACCACCGAGCCGGGCAGTTACTTCGTCGCCAACTATCCGCCCTTCTCGCGGTGGACGACCGACGCGGTGCCGGAGGTGCTCGCCGCCTTCGACCGGCCGGCGACCGACGCGGCGCTCGGCCTCTACCTGCACGTGCCGTTCTGCCGCAAGCGGTGCAAGTTCTGCTACTTCCGCGTCTACACCGACGTGGCGGCCGCCGACGTCGAGCGCTACTCGCAGGCCCTCGCCGCCGAGGCGGCCCTGGCGGCTGCCCGGCCGGCGGTCGCGGGCCGCCCGCTCCGCTACGTCTACTTTGGCGGAGGCACGCCCTCGTTCCTGTCCGTGAAGCAGCTCGAGCGGCTCGTGGCGGGGATCCACGAGAGCTTCGGCTGGGACGACGCCGAGGAAGTGACCTTCGAGTGCGAGCCGGGCACGCTCTCGGAGCCGAAGGTGCAGGCGCTCAAGGCGCTGGGCATGACCAGGATCTCGCTGGGCGTCGAGAACTTCGACGACCAGATCCTCGAAGCCAACGGCCGGGCCCACCTCTCGGCCGAGATCCTCCGGGCCTGGGACTGGATCAAGGCGGCGGGGTTCCCCAACACCAACGTCGATCTGATCGCGGGCATGGTGGGGGAGACCTTCGAGTCGTGGCAGGCGACGGTCGAGAAGACACTCGCCCTGGAGGCGGACAGCGTCACGATCTACCAGCTGGAGTTGCCGTTCAACACGGTGTTCGTGCGGGACGCCAAGGATGGCGGCGGCACCGTACCGGTGGCCGACTGGCCGACGAAGCGGCACTGGGTCGACTGGGCCTTCGACCGGTTCTTGGACCGCGGATACGCCATCTCGAGCGGCTACACGCTCGTGCGGGATCCGGCCAAGGTGCATTTCAAGTATCGCGACATGCTCTGGGAAGGGGCCGATCTCGTCGCGCTCGGCGTGGCGAGCTTCGGCCACCTCTCGGGGCTTCACTACCAGAACGAGCCCCACTGGGAGCCCTACCTGGAGGCGGTCGCGGCAGGCCGGCTGCCAATCCACCGTGGCCTCGCGCCCACGCAGCGGGAGCTGCTCGTGCGGGAGATGGTGCTGCAACTCAAGCGGGGGCGCCTCGACACGGCCCGTCTGCGGGCGAAGTTCGGGATCGATCCGCTGGTGGAGTGGGCCGACGTGTGGGCCCGCCTGCTGGCCGCCGGCCACCTGGAGCGGGTCGAACCGCAGCCCGTGCTCACCCGCCGGGGGCTGCTCCAGGTCGACTCGCTCCTGCCGGCGTTTTTTGCGGCCTCGTGAGCCTGCTCCCCGGCCAAGACCCCTTTTGTTAGGCTCCTTCCGGGCCGGTTTCGTTAGGAATCGGCCCGGAAATCGGTTTTCTCGGAGATGAGGCGGCGTCCCGCAGGGATGCCATCCCTGGCCCCGGCGAGAACCATCCCGTGCACCGAGTCGCCCTGCCCGTGCCCGAAACGACCACCGAAACCGCGCGTCTGGCCTGCCCGTCGGCGAAGCCCCTGCGGGACCGGCTGCGGGCGGTGGCCACCGACCTCGTGGCCCCGTGGCGCACCGACGGCGTGCCCGCGAACGTGCGGACCGCCTCCGGCCTGCGGCAGCAGGCGGCCCTGCTCGTCGGCCGGGCGGGTGGCTCGCAGGACCACGTCGGCTGGATGATGGTCACGCTCGTCTCGGAATACTGGCGGGGCCGGCTCGCCGCGCTGCCGTCGGGCCGCAAACTGCTGCTCTTGCCCGACTGCCCGCTCTGCACCGGCACCAGCCACGAGGAAACCGGCGTTCCCGGCACCTGCGGCCCCGGCTGCGGCATCGCCACGATCTGGGCGGCCGCCCGCGACAGTGGCTGGGCGGTCGAGCCGACCTCCCGGGCGGTGTCGGCGATCGGCTCGCTGCTGGCGGGCCAATACGACGGCGTGCTCGGCGTGGCTCGCCTTCGCGATCTCGAAAAGGCATTCGGCATGCTGCCCGCGTTCGCCCTGCCGGTGGCGGCGGTGCCCTACGAACCGCTCGCGGCCCGCCGTGAGCGACCCGCCACGTGTGCCGCGGCGCTGGCCGCGGAGGCGGTCGACGTGGAGTGGGTGCTGGGCCTGCTCGGCGTGGCCGGGGGCACGGCCGCGCCCGTCGGCGACTATCTGCCGCTGCTTCGCGAGGCGTCCGAGATGTTCACCCCCGCCGCCCTGGCGGCGCTCGCGGACCGGCTGGGCGTGGCGGGCTTGCTCGGTTCCGGGACCGCCGGCCTGGCGGCGGACACGCCGCCGCTCGACGCCGCCGCGGCGATCTCCGCCGACTTTCTCGCCCGCGGCGGCAAGTTCCTCCGGCCATTCATCACGCTGGCGGCGTTCGACGCGGTCACCGCCGACCGAGCCGAGGCAGGCGACGGCGGGCAGCCGGCGGCCGCGCGGGAAGCGGCCCGGGCCGCGGCCGTGGCGATCGAGATCTTCCACAAGGCGTCGCTCGTCCACGACGACATCGAGGACGACGACGCCATGCGCTACGGACGAGCCACGCTCCACGTGGAGCGTGGCCTGCCGTCGGCGCTCAATGCGGG
>JBILOA010000483.1:0-2626 GCA_044374735.1 Pirellulales bacterium
GCAGATTCGATGAGCAGGCCATCCGTCGGGCCGCCTCGCGGGCCCCCTGCACGGCCGGCAGCAAGAGGCCGATCAGCGTGGCGATGATCGCGATCACCACCAACAGTTCGACGAGGGTAAATGCACGACGATTGGGCGGCCCGACGAGCCAGCCGCTCAGCCTGGCGTGCAGGGCGATCAGGCTGCGGTCATGTGGGTCCAGCGAGGCCTCGGCGTCGATCTCGGTGTCGCTGAGCGTGTCATCATCGTCAGGGCCCAGCATGCCGAGCACGAAGCTCTCTTCCTCGGGGGCCGGTGATTCATCGGCGGGGGCAGTCATCCGGACGGCTCCAGGGCATCCAAAGGAAGCGGTGAGCGGCATGCGCAGTGCCATGCCGCGACATGACGTCGCCAAGGCCACGGGTTGCCACGAGCAAAACGAGCCTAACCCGGCTTGAGACCGATCCGAGTGATGAATATTCCCGCGACCGCCGGCGAAGTTTTCGCCACCGGTCCTGCGGGTCGAGGTCGCCCAGGGCTGAGCGTGCGGGAAAGGAGAACGGCCCGCGGCTCACGGTACGGCCACCGCCTCGCCTCCGGCGCGGGTCGCCAGGGCCCGAAACGTGGCGAGGTCCACGTCGTCAGCGATCAGGCGGACCGATGTGTCGGCGTTGAGGAAGTTGCAGCCGTTGGCATGCGGGGAAAAAACCCGCTCGGGCTGTTGGTCGGGAGGTTCGGGCCGCTCGAGCGGATGTGGCACGTGGTCTGGCAGTTCGCCGGCCGGTAGTTGTGCGACCGGGTGGGATACCCCAGCCGCTGCCACCAGCCGTCCGCGTGGACAACCTCGCTGCCGGTGATGCTGCCCAGCCACGTGGCCTCGGCCATGCGGCTCATCCGTTCCCCGATGCAGATCGTTTTGGTGGTGCCGTCGGTGATCTGGCCGAGCCGGATCCGGCTGTTGCGGAAAAACACTCCGTCGAAGGCCCCGTTCTGCTCGTGGTCGTTGGTTCCGATCAGGCCGGCGTAGGACGAGACCGGAGCCCGAGTGATCACGGTGCCGTCGCCCGAAAGGGCGACTGCGGAACTCGACGGGCCGAAGTCCCGCACGTCGACCAGCTTCGGGGGGGTGTCGCTCGGGCAAACATAGAGCGACACGAACGCGGATTCGCTGCGAGCCACGGCGTTGCGCGGGTTCATGATCGGCAGTGTGAGATCGAGTCGCTCGAACAGGGCGTCCTCCTCCATGAACGGCAGAATGGAGGCGAAGAAGCTCCACCCCGGTTCGAAGAAGCCGGGAGTCTGCGGCAGCGATCGCCAGTTCACGGTCCCGGGCGTCAGGGTGGTGGCGAAGGCCGGCGGCAGCCGGCGGTTTGTCTCGTGGAACGCGTGCAGGGCCAGGCCGATCTGCTTGAGGTTATTGAGGCAATGCGTCCGCCGAGCCGACTCCCGGGCCGACTGCACGGCCGGCAGCAAGAGGCCGATCAGCGTGGCGATGATCGCGATCACCACCAACAGTTCGACGAGGGTGAACCCGCGAGCGAGCGCGGAACGGCGAAAGCAGGGCACGAGCGGCGATCCCCGGGACTTTCCCGAGGATAGCCCCGCGGTTTGCCTGGGCCGCCGGGGAATCTTCCCGTGATCGCCGGCGAACTTTTCGCCAGCTGTTGCGCGGCTCGAGGTTGCCGCGGGCTCTGCGTGCGAGCTCGGGGTTGCCCGACCCCGTCGCTCGGACGTTCGCTTCGGCCATCCGCTGTCGCGCCGTCGCCGCCGTCCCGGCGTCGGCTCCGGCTTACGGTCGCTGGACGCAGCCCAGCTCCCAGGGGACCGGCCTCCATTCGCTGCGTGTCCGCTCGCTCGAGGGCACGGGCAACCCCTCGCAGTCAAACGGTTGACGGGAAAGCCATCGCCTGGATTCGTCTGAACGGCCGTCGCGCGCCACAACCGCGCACGAACACGGCCGCCCGGAGGTGCGGCCGGCGGCCGGGGCCGCAGGCCCGCGGGCCGCGAAGGCTGCAGGGGGCAGGGATGCCCCTGCAGCCGTAAAATCAGTCGTCGATCCCGAGCGCCCGGAGTTTCGTGCGCAGGGTCGCCCGGTCGAGGCCGAGCAGCTTGGCGGCGGCCGTGCGGTTGCCGCCGGTGTGGGCGAGCGCCTCCCGCAGGAGCGTGCTCTCGACGAGCTGTACCGCGCGGTGGTGGAGATCCGGTTCGGGCAGGCCGGCGAGTTCGCGGCGGGCCGCCGCCGACCACTCCTTGACGGCGGAACCGACCCGGGTCGCGGCCACGGCCAGATCGGAGCGGCCCGGGCCGACGGTGGTCGGCTCCTGCTTGGGGAGGTGATCCGCTCGCAGGGCTCCGCCGCGGGCCACGATGGCTGCGTATTCGACGGCGTGCTTGAGCTCGCGGACGTTGCCGGGCCAGGGGCGGTCACGGAGGGCGGCGAGGAACTCGGGCGAGATGGCCGGCAGCGGTCGGCCGGAAGCGTGGTGGGCCAGGAAGTGGCGGGCGAGTGACTCGATGTCGCCGGGCCGGTCGGCCAGCGGCGGCATCGTGATCGGGAACACGCTGAGCCGCTGGAAGAGGTCGGTCCGAAACGTGCCCGCCGCCAGCATCGCGGCCAGGTCGCGGTTGGTCGCGGCGATCACACGCA
>JBILOA010000484.1:0-2623 GCA_044374735.1 Pirellulales bacterium
GAAGTCGGTCTCCACCTCCAGCCAGACCAGGCCGACCATTGAGGCGATGACGGCGACCGACACGCCGGCGAGAATCGGGCCGGGGTGCCGCACGATCCGCTGCACGAGCCGATCGAGGGCCGCCTCCAGGGCCGACTCCCCCCAGGCCCGCCGCGGATCGGCGTCGAACCGGCCGGCGAGCGCCAGAAACGGCACGACCAGGCCGGCCGCCACGAGCACCAGCCCCGAGCCGATCGCAGTCATGACCCCGAAGTCGTGCACCGGGCCGACCTGGCTGGCGATCAGCGAGCCGAATCCGATCACGTCGGTGGCGATCGCGCCCGCGATCGGCCACCAGAGCAGGGAGATCGCCGCGCGAAGGGCCGCGGGGGCGGCCAGGCCGAGATCCCGCTGGCGGCGGAATTCGACGATCACGTGGGTCACCGTCGCGATCGCGACCACGGTGATCATGGCCGAGAGCATGGTCGAGACCATCGTCAGCTGGAGGCCCGCGATGGCGAGCACGCCCCGCGTGGTCCAGAGCGCCGCGACCACCACGCCCATCGGCACCACCACCCACCGCAGGCTGCGGAAGAAGAACAGCAGCACGCCCCCCGTCAGCGCCACGCTCGCCCAGGCGAGCACGGTGCCGTCCCACTCGAGCATCGCGAAGCCGTCGCGGAGCATGGCCGGCTCACCGGCGACGGTGCCCGCCGGCAGTTCGCCCATGATGCCCCGGAGCCGGTCGATCGTCTCGGCCCGCGAGACCGCCTGCTCGCGGGCGGTGACGAGCGTGGCAGGGGGAGGCTCGAGGGTGCAGGCCACGGCGGCCGTGCGGTGGTCGGCCCCGACCACGTAGCCCTCCAGGAGCGTGACGATCCGCCGGGCGGCCTGGCTCTCGTCGATCTCGATGATTCCCTGGCCCAGCGGCGTGCTCGCGAGGCTCGTCGCCGCCTGCACACCCGGCTCAGCGGCCAGCCGCTTGGTCAGTGCCGCCAACCGGTCGATGCCCGCGGCCGTGAACAGGTCGGGGTCGTCGTAGGCGCAGAGCACCACCTCGCCGCCGCCGAACGTCCGGGCCATCCTGGCGAAGGGCACGAGGGCCGGATCGCTGCGGTCGAACATGGCGTCGATCGATCGCGAGAATTTGAGCTGGCGGGCCCGCTCGACCCCGACCGCGACCAGGGCGACGGCCAGCAGAAAAAGCGGACCGCGGAACCGCACGAACCAGTCGGCCATGCGTTCGGCGAGGCTGGCCGCAGACGGCGGCGGGATCTGGCTGGCCTCGGGCACGTCGGCAACTCGCTGGAGTGGTGGGGCCGCGGCAGGCTGCGGCCTTTGCGGGCGGGGGATCGCGAGTTTACCGGCCCTGCCGCGACCCCGTTCCAGACCGCCCCGGTTGCCGGTGGGCAAGTTGCCCCGTCACCCCGATTCGCGTCGTCGGGGCGGCGCGGCGTCGGCGGCCGCCGCGGTCGGGGGGCACGAGCTTCGCGCGGCGCGAGCTCGCTCCTGGCAGGTGATAACCCGCGGCCGCGACTCGACTTGCGGAGCGATTCGAGCGGCCGCGATGCCTTGACCCTCGTTCTTGGACGCCCCTATAGTCCCGCGCTTTTGCTCCATTCCGATCCCCGACAAGGTTCCGCGACCCGCGACGAACCGCGTGCGCAAACTCCACTCGAACGCCGTGATCATGCCGGCCCGCGCCGCCTCGGGGACGTGGTGCGCCGTCGTCTGCCTGCTGGCGCTGGTGTGGGCGGGCACGGCGGCGGCCGCGCCACCCGGCGACGTGCTGCCACCGGAGTCCAGTGCCGGCGCTCTCGCCTCGTTGCCGGCCCGCGGGCTGGCGGCGGCGATCGCCGAGGCGGGGCGGGTGGAGGTGCCTTCGGTCGATCCCTCGGAGCGGGTCACGATCGAGGCCACGCAGGCGGCCCGGTGGACCGAAGGCGTCTACGACGTCTGGCACCTGACCGGTGGCGTGCGGATCGTCCAGGGCGCGACCGAGGCCGCGGCGCATGAGGCCGTGATCTGGGTCGAGCAGGCCGCGTTCGACGAGTCGGTCGCGGAGCCGCGCGTGCGGAGCATGGTCGTGCGGCTGGCCGGCGACGTGCGGGTCAAGAGCCGCGTCGCGGCTGCGGCCGATGCGGCCGCCAGCGTGCGCGGGCCGCAGTGGACCGGCCGCTTCTGGTATCTCCGCGATCCGGTGCTCGACTTCGCGAGCGTCGTTCCCTCGGCCGGCACGCCCCCGCTCTACGACGCGCCGGCCGGTGGCGGCGCGACCGGGGCCACGGTGGCCACCGCGGCCGGTGACGAGCCACCGATCCGGCAGACGCAGTTCAGCGAGTTTGGCGCGCCGGCCGCGCCGCTGGTGGCCGCGCAGCCGGCGGGCCGGCGGCTGCGGGCCTTTCCCCGCTCGAGCGTGCCGCTCAACATCAAGTGGTTCCCGAGCGCCTCCGGGACGGAGTGGATCGCGGTCATCAACTCGGGCGTGAACCTCGTGGTTGACGGGGTCGATCCGGCCGGCCCGCTCGACATCGCCGCCGACCGCCTCGTGATCTGGACCCGCGGCCAGGCCCAGCCCGACCTCGACGGCGCGGCCTCCCAGGCCCCCGACGTGCCGCTCGAACTCTACATGGAGGGCAACGTC
>JBILOA010000036.1:0-8903 GCA_044374735.1 Pirellulales bacterium
GAAGGCGTCCCGCAGCCCGGCCCAGCCGCCGTCGTCGAGCCCCCAGTCGTTCGTCCGCTCGTCGGAGCAGATCCAGATCTCGGCGGTGCCGGCGGCATTGTCGCGGATGTGGTCGTACGCGGCCTGCAGCATGCCGGGGATGTCGGCCGACGCGGCGAGCGGCCCGGCGGCCGGCAGATCCGCGAGCGCCGCCGGCGGCACCTCGACGAGCTTCTCTCCCTCCACCAACAGGCACCGCTGGGGGGCAAGCGTGGCGAGCGTCTCGGCCAGCTGCTGCCGGCCCGTGGCGAGCTTCGTTTCCGGCGCCGCCGGGTCGCGGGCCTGCATCGACGGACTGCGGTCGAGCACCACGATCGCCGTGTCGGGCCGCGCCCCGCCGGCCAGGGCCAGCCAGCCCCGCGACAGCGGGCGGCCGATCGCCAGGATCACCGCCGCCACCGCCAGCATCCGCAGCAGCATGATCAACCAGTGCCGCAGCTTCGAGTAGCCGCTCGAGAGCGCCCGGGCCGCCAGCAGAAACCGCATCGCCGCCCACTGCACCGTCTGGAACCGCCGCTGGTTGATCAGGTGGATGATCAAAGGCAGCGCCACCAGCGGCAGCGCCACGAGCACCCAGGGCTGCAGGAACGTCATCGAAGCCCCCTGGCCGCCGCCCGGCCCACGAGGAACCGGGCCAGCACCTGCTCGTAGGGCTCGTCGGTCAGAACCCGTTGGTAGTCGATGCCCTTCTCGAGCACGATCCGGCGCAGCGCGTCGAGATAGGCCGTCACCGCGGTGTGGTAGCGGTCGGCGATCTCGACGGGGTCGGCGAAGATCGCCCCGCCCCCCTCCAGATCCATGAACCGCGTCGGCCGCTGGAAGGTGAAGGCCAGCTCCTGCGGGTCGAGCAAGTGAAACACGGCCACGTCATGCCGACGGAACTTGAGGTGGCCGAAGGCGCCGGCCAACTCCTCCGGCTCGGCGAACAAGTCGGAGACGATCGCCACCAGCGCCCGCTGGCGGATCGTCTCGGCGATCTCGTGGAGCACTTCAGCGAGGCCCGTCCCGCCCTGCGGCCGCGCCTCGTCGAGCACGTCGAACACCAGCCGCAGGTGGGCGGGGCTGCGCCGGGGGGGCAGCGTGCGGATGATCCGCTCCGCGGCACAGGCGATCCCGACGGCATCCCCCTGCTGACTGGCCAGATACCCCAGCGCCCCGCAGATCCGCCGGGCGTAGTCGAGTTTCACCAGCGGCTGCGGTCCGGCCTGGGCCGCGGGCTTGGTGGAGCCGAAGGCCATCGAGCCGCTGGTGTCGAGCACGAGCACGAGCCTGAGGTTCGTGTCGGCCTCGTACTCCTTGACGTAGAACCGATCCGACCGGCCGAAGGCCCGCCAGTCGAGCCGCCTGAGGTCGTCGCCGGGGACGTACTTCCGGTACTCGGCGAACTCGACGCTCGAACCGCGATGGGGACTCGCGTGCCGGCCCGACACGTTGCCCACCATCGGCCGGCGGGCCAACAGCGGCACGCCGGAGAGCCGGGCGAGCACGGCCGGCTCGAGAAAGCTGCGGGGCTGACGATCGGAGAGCATGGCCGCCTCACCCAGCCTGCTCGGCGATCGTCTCCTGCACCAGCCGTCCGACGATCTGCTTGGCGTCGACGCCCTCGGCCTGGGCGGCGAACGTGGTGATCAGCCGGTGCGTGAGCACCGGGGCCGCCACCGCCTCGATGTCTTCGAGCCGCGCCATGTAGCTGCCGGAGAGGGCCGCCCGCGATTTGGCACCGAGCACGAGGTATTGCACCGCCCGGGGACCGGCACCCCAGGCGACCAGCGGCTTGAGCCAGGCCGGTGCCGTCTCGCCGCGGGGCCTGGTCTTGCGAACCAGCCGGGCCGCGAACTGGTAGATGTGATCCGGCACCGGCACGCGCCGGACCAGCTCCTGGTAGGCCACGATCTCGGGGCCGTTGAGCACGTGCTCGAGCGCCGGCGGGGCGCCGCCCGTCGTGGTCCGGGCGATGGCCACCTCCTCGTCCTCGCTCGGGTAGTCGAGCTCCACGAGAAACATGAACCGGTCGAGCTGGGCTTCGGGCAGCGGGTAGGTGCCCTCCTGCTCGACGGGGTTCTGGGTGGCCAGGACGAAGAACGGCGGGTCGAGCTTGAAGGTCTTGCCGACCACCGTGACCTTGTGCTCCTGCATCGCCTCGAGCATCGCCGCCTGCGTCTTGGGGGGGGCGCGGTTGATCTCGTCGGCGAGCACGATGTTCGCGAACACCGGCCCGGGCACGAAGTGGAACTCACGGCGGCCCTCGGCCGTCTCCTGGAGGATGTCGGTGCCGGTGATGTCCATCGGCATCAGGTCGGGCGTGAACTGGATCCGGCTGAACTTGAGCGACACCGTCTCGGCGAGCTTGCTGACCAGCAAGGTCTTGGCGAGCCCAGGCACCCCCATCAGCAGCGAGTGGCCCCGCGCGAACAGGCAGATCGCGAGCCGCTCGATGGTCTCCTCCTGGCCGATGATGACCCGGCCGAGTTCGGCCTTGAGCCGGGCGTGGATGGCGCGGAGCCGGTCGAGCGCGGCGACGTCGTCGTCGCCCAGCCGCGGGGTCGATTCGATGGCGGAAGCCATGGGTTGCTCTCGAGGGACGGGGGGAAAGGCGATGGGGCCGGCTCCGGGGGATCCCCCAGAGCCGGCCCCTAGTATGCCTCGCCGCGCGGAGCCCTGCACGGCTCCGACGCCAGAGAGCGTCACTCGGGCAGGATGACCGCGTCGATCACGTGGATCACGCCGTTGGAGCAGGGGATGTCGGTCTTCACGACCTTCGCCCCGTCGACCATCACGGTGCCCCCCGCGACCTTGATCTTGGCCGCCTTGCCCTGGACGGTCTTCGCCTCGCTGAGCTTGACCACGTCGGCCGCCATCACCTTGCCGGGCACGACATGGTAGGTGAGGATCGCGACGAGCTTGTCCTTGTTCTCGGGCTTGAGCAACGTGGCGACGGTGCCCTCGGGCAGCTTCGCGAAGGCCGCGTCGGTCGGGGCGAAGACGGTGAACGGCCCCGCACCCTTGAGGGTCTCGACCAGCCCGGCCGCCTTCACGGCCGCGACGAGGGTGGCGAAGTCGCCGGCGGCGACGGCCGTGTCGACGATGTCCTTGGCCTCGGCCTTGTAGGCCACCGTCTGCACGTGGGTGGCCGCCGCCTCCCGAGCCAGCCGCTGCTGCTTGGCGACCGGGCACTCGTCGGCCGTCGTCACGCTCCCGAGCACCAGGGCGACGAGCCCGGCCAGGGCAACTGTTCCAGAAAGAAATGCGCGCATGAGAAACCTCGCTCTTCGTGAAGGGCCGCAACCGCAGCCCGCCTCGCCAACCAGTCCACCGGTCGTTCCGGCGGACGGCAGCCGGACGGCCGCCTGCATGTTTATAGTCCGCCCGCGGCGGGGGAACACCGCGGACCACCTCGGGCGGCTCACGCCGCCCGCCGGCGGCTCCGCGACACCCTGTGCGGATCCGGCCCGGAACGCACCTTGGGAAACAGGCCGGGCCCAGATCCGCTGCCGACCAGCCGCGACCAGGCGGCTCCGAGGGTCGCGACCAGCCCGTCACCGAAGCGGTGCCGCCGGCCGTAAATCACCAGCTGGCTGGGGTTGAGAAACAGCCGGTCGTGGCCGGCCGCAATCAGGGAGCGGTGAAACGTGGCGTGCTCCAGATCGTCGACGCCGTAACGGCCCTCCCGGTAGGCGGCCATCGCGTAGATCCCCAGGCCGCCGAAGCAGCTCGTGACCGGCACCAGCGGGGCGCCCCGCTCGTAGACGAGCCCTCCGGCTTGGGCGGTCGAGAGCGGCGTCAGGGCGGCGTCGAACCGCATGGCCCAGGTGTCGTACTGCCGCAGCGCGTTCATCGTCAGGCCGTGCCGCCGGCAGATCAGGCCGTTGGAGCCGACGAAATCCCAGCCGGGCCAGCCGAAGCTGCTGGCGATGCCGTCGATGCTGAATCCCCCTTGCACGTCGAAGTCGACGATGATCACCGCGTCGAACCGCGGGCAGACTTCGAGCACCCGCTCCTGGCACCGCCGCCGATAGAAGGCCATCCGGGCGGCGCGGTCGAGGCAGCGGGTGGTGGGATTGACCGGATCGTCGAGCCGCTCGCTCGTGACGTCGACGCGGGCGTCGTCTCCGGCCCAGCGGCCCAGGAGCAGCCGGGTATCGTCCCGGGAGTCGTTCTCGAACACCACCACCCGCGCGTCGGCAAAGCAGCTCGCCAGGTGCTCGACGCGGCGGATCGAGAGCGGCAGGATCCGGCCCACGTCGCGGGCCAGCCCGGTGATCGCGACGCGGGTCTCGGCCATCGCCGCATACCCGCGCCGGCAGGCGGCGACGTACGCCTCCTGGAAAGCGCCGCTCGGCGGGAATGCCTCCTCGGGAAACAGTGGGCCGCCGAAGTCGGCCGCATCGAGGAGCGGCGACCACCGGGGCGTCGGGTGAGTTCGGAACAGGTTCGGCACGGACGGGTTCCCGCCGGGGATGGTGTTCAGCGCCAGGGCGCGAGCCGCCGCAGGCGACGCAGCGGGCCGCGGAGCGAACCGCCACGGTGGAGCGCGGCGGCGACGGCCGGGGTGGGTGGGGACGGTGTGAAGTGGGGCCCGGCGGACCCGGGTTCAGCGGGGGCACTGGCGCGGTCGGTGGCGCGGCGCTCGGCTGCCAGCTCCAGGTAGCGGCGGGCCTGGAGCCGCGCATCCCACTCGCGCTCGGCGCGGAGGCGGCCGCGACCGCCCGCGGCCCGCACGGCGGCCTGGTCCTCGGCCAGGCGAACGAGCGTCGCGGCGGCGGCCGGGGCGTCGTCGACCCCGACGAGCCAGCCCTCCAGCCCATCGGTGACCATCTCCGGATGACCACCCGTCCGCGTGGCGACCACGGGTACGCCGCAGGCCAGCGCCTCCATCACGGTGTTGGGCAGGTTGTCTTCGCGGGCCATGCTGAGGTGGAGGTCGCAGGCATGCACCGCCTCCAAGACGCCCGGCTCGTCGAGCCGGCCGAGGTGCCGGCAGACGACGCCCGGGATCGCGAGCTCTCCCGCGCCGTAGGTGACGACGACGGGAGGCGCGGCCAGGCCGCGGCGGGCGATCTCGGCGGCCGCCCGCGCCACGGCCTCGGCCGCGAGCCGGGCCCCCTTCCGCTGCTCGTCGAGCGACACGCTGCCAAGCAGGATGGCCAGGCCCTCGGCGGGCAGGCCGATCCGCTGCCGCGCCGCCAGGCGGTCGCCGGGCGCGTACCGCGTCAGGTCGATCCCGTTGGGAATCACGAGCACCCGGTGGCTGGCCTCGTCGAACAGCCGCGACCGCACGAGTTCGTTCGCCAGCCAGCGGCTCGGCGCGATAAACGTGAGCTTTACACCCGCGAGCCTGCGGCGGGCCCGGGCCAGCGACCGCGCGGGGAGCGCGTGGAGGTGTGGCTTCAGTTGGGGGCAGGCGCCGCAGTCGGTCGTGAAGCCGGCGCAGCCGCTCGCGTAGTGGCAGCCGCCGGTGAACGGCCGCATGTCGTGCAGGGTCCAGGCCACGGGCCGGCCGGATTCGACGAGCCGCCGGATGCCCGCGGCGGCGACGAAGCCGGCCACCCAATGCACGTTGACCAGATCGGCGGATGCCACGGCCGGGTGTCGGGCCAGGTCCCAGGCGGGCCAGTCGGCGGTGAACAGCGTGTTGGAGAGCGACGTGCGGCCGTGCCGGATACCCCGGCGCACCAGCCGCTCGAGCCGGCGGGCGGCCGCCGCCGGAGTCGGCATGGCTGCCCGGGTGAGCAGCTCGACGTGCGCGCCCGCCACCCGCAGGCCGGCGGCGAGCCGCTCCATCGCGATGGCAGCTCCGCCGGCGTGGCCGGCATGGGTCGCCAGGCAGGCGATTCGCGGCGGCCCTTGCAGGGCGGACAGGGCGGAGAGCCCGGGCGCGGGGTTGGGGTTCACGGCGTCGCGTCCTCCCTCCGCACTCCCTCCATATAGAGCGAGTCGGGTTTCCACGGGCGGCCGGCGGAGTCGGCGTCGAGGCCGGCCGCGCGGAAATCGGGGATCCGGGACTCGACCGCGTCGGTGCGCCGCACCTCGGCGAACCCCGCCGTGGCCAGCAGCTCGCCGAGCGACAGGTGGTCGTACATCCAGCGGTGCCGCTCCCCGAGGCCGGCGAACCGCCGGGCGGCCCGGGGACTCACCGGCTCCGCGGCGAAGATCTCGGCCGCGCGAAGGGCCGGGGTTCCGCTCGCTTGGCGGGCGGCGGCGACGGCGGCGATGCCGGCCGCCGCCTCCTGACCGAGCCGCGTTTCGATGAAGCTGCGCACCGGCACCGGCTCGCACGACCACCACCGCCGCATCAGGCCGCCGGACGTGTCGCGAACGAGCTGGTCGAGCAGCTCGACCGTCATCCAGCGATGCTCCCCGCGGTGCTCGGACGTCGGGGACTCAGAGGCCCGCTCGAGGCTCGCGAGATACGCCCGCGCGATCCCTTCGAGGTCGGGCACGACGATGCGCACGATCCCGCCTGGGGCGAGCAGCCGCGACACCTCGGCCAGCAGGCGGGCCGCCTCGGCCGGGACGAGATGCTCGAGCACGTGGGCGGCGTAGACCGCCTGAAAACTGCCGGCTGGAAAGGGGAGCGGGCGGCGGAGATCGCAGGGAATCACGTCGGGGCCGGCGGGCACGAGATCGACGTTGGTCCACGCCGGATGCCGCCGCGTCCCACAGCCGAGGTTCAAAAGCGGCCGCGGCGGAGCGGCGACACGGCGGCTGGAAGCGAATCGAATCACGGCGGCACCAACGAGCAGAGGTTCGGAGCGGGGGTTCGGGTCAGGCTTCCAGCTTCACGGCCAGTCGGCCGGTGTAGTCAATCCGCGCCAGGAACAGCCTGGCGTTGGTCGAGGCCAGATACTCGTCGACGGCCCGCCGGGCGCCCTCCCAATGGCCGTAGTCGTCGATGATCAACAGGCCGCCCACCGCCAGCCGCGGGTAGAGGTGTTCGAGTTCGTGCCGCGTCGACTCGTACCAGTCGGTATCGAGTCGCAGCACGGCGATCCGCTCCGGGGCCTGGGCGGGAATCGTCTCCTCGACGCGGCCGGGCACGAACGCGACGAGTTCGGCGGGGTAACCCGTGCCGAGCACGTTCTGCCGCACGTCGTCGAGCGGGCTGTAGGCCCAGGTGGATCCGGTGGCGCGATCCTCGTCCGCCAACAGGCGGGCGGCGGCCGTTCCCGAGATGTCGCGATCCGCGGCGCCGGGCGGAGGCATCCCGGTGAAGGTGTCGTACAGATGGAGCGGCCGCCGCTCGCCCAACTCGAGCAGGGTGAGCGCTGCGGCCATCATGCTGCCCCCGCGCCAGACGCCGCACTCGACGATCGCGCCCGGGATCGCGTGCCGGCAGACATGGGCGACCGCGGCTCGCAGCGCCATGATCCGCTCCGGGCTCGTCATCGTGAACGGCCGGACCCGGTCGATGATCGCCCGCGTCGCGGCGTCGGCGTCGGCGGGCAGCGCAGGCTCGCGGCGGCGGGCGGAGCGGAAGAGCTTGGGCATGGGCGAGGGTCTCGGCGGCCGGGGTGTGATCACCCCGGCGGCGGCCCGGACGCTCCGGCGGGGAGCGGGGCTATCCCACAGCCTGCCGCCGCGCCGCAAGAGGGCCGCTCGTGGCCGGGAGACCCACCGTTCGCCTCAGCCCGCCACTCCCCCCACGCTTCGCAGCCTGCCACGGAGCACGAGGGCGGCGAGGCCGACGGCGCAGGCTGCGGGCAGCGCCCAGCGCCACCGCACCGCGAGGGGCAGCGGCTCGAGCAGCGGCACTTCGACGGCCATCACCCCCTCGCCGCCGAGCGGCAGGCGGCTGACGATCCGACCGGCGGCGTCGATCACGCAGGTCTCCCCAGTGGAACTGCATCGCACCAGACAGCGACGGCATTCGATGGCCCGCTGCTGCGCGAGCAGGCGGTGCTGCCGGAGCGTGAGCGGGTTGGTGAAGGAGGCTCCGTGGATCAGCGACACGAGCAGATTCGCCGAGTCGGCGGCGAGCGAGGCGGCGGCGGCCGGAACCATGTCCTCGTAGCAAAGCAGCGGGCCGATCCGGGCCGGGCCGCTCGCGAGCGGCTTGGCGTCGCGGCCGGCCGTGTAGGTGGTCTCCATCGGAAACGAGAGCCGTAGCTCGGGGATCACGTCGGCGAAGGGGACATACTCGCCGAAGGGCATCAGGTGCCGCTTCTGCGACACGCCGGCCAGCCGTTCGGCGGTGTCGACCAGCAGGGCCGCCTGGAAGATCTCGCGGGGCCGCTCACGATAGCCGCGGTAGATCCGCCCCCCGAGCAGGAGCGGGCAGGCGGGGTCGGGCAGCGGCCGCAGCCCCCGCTGGGGATTCCGCGAACGGCGAAACACGGTCGCCTCGTCGGCGAACGAGTCGAGACCGTCCTCGTACGAGCCGCCGCTGCACTCCGGCCAGCAGACGAGGTCGGGCGGGGCCTGCCCGGCGCAGGCGGTGCGTGTGAGCCGGCGCAGGGTTTCGATCCCGCCGGCGTCGTCGGGATCCACCTGCATGACCGCCAGCCGGAGCTGCGGCGCGGCGGCCATGCGAGCATCGATCTGCCGGATCGCCACCGCGCCGAAGGCCAGATTGGCGACCGTGACGACGATCGCCGCCGTTGCGACGGCGGGCAGCCGCCGATCCCCTCCCGGCCCGAACGTGGCCAGCGCCGCCACGATGGCGCCGGCGGTCGCGAACATGGTGAGCGTGCCCGCCTCGGGGCCGGCGAGCGCCGCGGCCTGGACGGTCACGGGCCAGGCGAGCTGCGAATAGCCGAGCTTCCAGGGAAAGACCCCGGGGATCAGCGCCTCCGCCACGACCGCGACGAGTCCCGCGGGCAGCCAGGCCTGCCGCGGGTCGCGGCACAGCCGTCCCACGACCCAAA
>JBILOA010000485.1:0-2620 GCA_044374735.1 Pirellulales bacterium
CGGTCCCCTGCCTTTTTCAAGGCCGCCGGCCTCGCCGTCACCCAGCACGAGGCGACGAGCAAGGACGGCACGCGGATCCCCTACTTCCAGATCGCCCCGGCCGATCTCCCGGCCGACGGCTCGACGCCCACGCTCCTCTACGGCTACGGTGGCTTCGAGATCCCGCTGGTGCCGAGTTACGCGGCGACCGTGGGCGCCGCCTGGCTCGAGCGCGGCCGCGCCTACGTGATCGCCAACATCCGCGGCGGCGGCGAGTTCGGCCCGGCCTGGCACCAGGCCGCCCTCAAGGAGAAGCGGCTCCGGGCCTATGAGGATTTTGCGGCCGTCGCCGAGGATCTGATTGCCCGCAAGGTCACCTCGCCCGAGCGGCTGGGCATCAAGGGAGGCAGCAACGGCGGGCTCCTCGTGGGCAACCTGTACGCGATGCGGCCCGAGCTGTTCGGGGCCGTGGTGTGCCAGGTGCCGCTCCTCGACATGCGGCGGTTCAACAAGCTGCTCGCCGGAGCGAGTTGGATGGGGGAATACGGCAACCCCGACCTGCCCGAGGAGTGGGCCTTCATCAAAACGTTCTCCCCCTATCACAGCGTTGCGGCCGATCGCGACTACCCGCCGCTCTTGATCACCACGTCGACCCGCGACGATCGCGTGCATCCTGGCCACGCCCGCAAGATGACGGCCCGGCTGGCCGAGTTCGGCAAGCGCGTGGTGTATTACGAAAACATCGAGGGGGGCCACGGCGGCGCCGCCGACAACAAGCAGCGGGCCTTCATGGATGCCCTCGGCTGGATGTTTCTGGAGCGCGAACTCAGCCGCTGACTGCGTCGCAGTGGGGAAGCGCGGCCCGGGGCGCGCCGATTCCGATCACGTGCACCGGTCCCGTGAAGGCCGCGGCGCCGACCGCGTCGAAGCCCCGCTTCCGTGCCACGAACGTGGCCGTCGCGTCGGCCCGCACACACGCGCCCACCGCTGCGCCCGTGTCGCAATCGAGCCCCGACGGCAGATCGACGGCCAACACCCGCGCGACCCCGCGGCCGCGCGCGGCGGCGATCGCGGCGATCGCCGTGGCGACCGCACCCTGAGGCGCGCCGCTGGCCCCGGTGCCGAGCAGGGCGTCCACGATCCAATCGGCACCGGCGAGCGCCCGCTCCCAGGCCGCCTGATCGGCGTCGGCGAGGCACTCGATCGCCAGGCCAGACCGCTGGGCGATCGCCAGGTTTACCGCCGCGTCGCCCCGGATCTCTTCCGGCCGGCAGGCCAGAATGAGCTTCACCGCGTGCCCGGCGCATTCCAGGTGGCGGGCAATCACCAAACCGTCGCCGCCGTTGTTGCCCTTGCCGCAGGCGATGGCCACCGGCCCCGTGATGCCCAGCGACTCGAGCAGCCGGGCCGCCCCCGCACCGGCGTTCTCCATCAAGACCACGCCCGGCACGCCGAACTCCTCGATCGCTCGCCGATCGACTTCCCGGACCTCCGCCCGCGACAGGGGCCCGACCGGCGGCGGTGCTGCCTCGCGCATCGGGTCACCGCGTCTCCGGAGCAGCGAGCTGGGCCTGCAGCCACGGCAGGATCTTCTCGGCCCAGGCTTCGCCGTGCCGCTTGAGGCCGGGGCCGCTGAAGTGAACCCCGCGGCCGCCGCCGTCCCGCCAGTCGCCGCCCAGCGCGTCGCTGTCGGGGCCCTGGAGAGCGAGGCCGTCCTTCCACGCGCCCGCCTGCGCCGCGCGGATGTCCGGCGAGCCCTGATCCTGCGGCCCGTGATAACTGGCCTGGGCGACGAACCACGGCGGCTGCCAGCCGATCTTCTCCGCCGCCGCTCGGATCAGGGTCTCGAGCTGCTCGCGGTAGACCGGCCCGGGGAGCGTGCAGCCCGGATTCGCCTGGTTGGCATCGCTCTCCCCCTGGTGCCAGAGGACGGCGCGAAAGCCTCGCGGCCCGACCGACGCCATCCGGTCGCAGAGGTTCGTGAAGGCGCGACCGTCGCTCGCGAACCGGCCGTCGGGCAACTGCCTGACCCGGCCGCGCAGTGTCGGCGGCTGCACGAAGGCGGTGCCCTCGGGCAGCCATTCGCGGATGCTCGTGGCGCCGATGCCGCAGCAGATGAAGCCCACGGGCACGTCGCAGGCGGCGGCGATCGCATCGCCCAGCGGCGGCACGAAACTCCCGCCCTGGCCACTGGCCCCGGGCTGCGGGTCGGCAGCGAGCCGCCAGCGCGTGCCGTCCTGGACGGCCACCCGGCCGGAGCGGGGCTGCTGGCGTTCGGCGCCGTGGTTCGCCGAGTTCGACTGGCCGGCGACGACGAACACCTCGCCGACCGCGACGTGTTTTACGACCGCCTGCGCGACGGGCTCGCCGCCCCGCACCAGCCGGACTTCCAGCGCGTGCCAGCCTCCGGCGGGCGCCTCCAGCGACCCGGTGAACGATCCGTCGGCGGCGACGGCCCAGCCACCGTGCCACTCGGCGTCGGGGCTCGCGCAAAACCGGGCTTCCGCCGTCGCGTCCCGGGCGTCGTCACCCCGCACCACGCCCGCGACCGCGAGCGTGCCGGTCGTGCGGGTCGTTCGCTGAACCACCTGATGGTCCACGGGCGACGTGACCTCGAGCTCCGCGGCCGGGCATGCGGCGC
>JBILOA010000037.1:0-8896 GCA_044374735.1 Pirellulales bacterium
GTGCCCCGGTGGCGTCTGCCATGCGCCGCACACCGGCCGCTACGGCGGCCTGGCCAAGCACCACCTGACGGCCGAGGAGAAGGCGGCGCTGGCCGCCTCCGACTACGGCGCGATCACGCCGGCGGGGCCGCCGACTGGTGCCGTCGCCTATCCCTATTACACCACCCGCGGCCCCCGCGACTTCCTCGCCAAGCGGCCCCCTTCGATCGGCCCGCAGTGAGGGCCAGGTCAGGTTTCCGCCGCGATCGCGTGCCGGTAGGCTTCTGGGCCTGACCGGCACGTGTCGTTTCGTCGCCGGCCCGTCCCTCCCGGAGACGACGCATGGCCGCCGCCCCTCGTGACCCGCCTTCGACCGGCACCGCCGTGGCAGGGCGGCTCACGCTCACCGGCTGGCTCGTCTGCGCGATCGCCGCGATCGGCTTCGCATTCGACATCTACGAACTGCTGATGCTGCCGCTGATCGCGCGGCCCGCACTCCTGGAACTGGGCGGCTTCCAGCCCGGCAGCCCGGGGTTTCTCCGCTGGGTGGGCCTGCTGTTCTACGTGCCGGCCTTGTGCGGCGGCCTGTTCGGCCTCCTCGGCGGCTACCTCACCGACCGGCTCGGCCGCCGCCGCGTGCTCACCTGGAGCATCCTCATCTATGCGTTCGCCGCCTTTGCCGCCGGCTTCTCCACGAACCTCTGGATGCTGCTCGTCTGCCGATGCTTCGTGTTCGTGGGCGTGTGCGTGGAGTTCGTGGCGGCGGTGGCCTGGCTGGCCGAACTGTTTCCCGATCCCAAGCAGCGGGAGCGGGTGCTCGGCTACACGCAGGCCTTCTCCTCGATCGGCGGCCTGATGGTGGCCGTCGCCAACGGGATCGCGATTCAATACGGCGCCGGCTTCCCGGCGATCCAGCTGCCGTCGTGGCTGTCGTTCCTCGGGCAAATCGGTGCCGAGCACCAGCACGAGGCCTGGCGATACACGCTGATGTCGGGTCTGATCCCGGCCTTGCCGCTGATCCTGATCCGCCCCTTCCTACCGGAGTCGCCGATCTGGGCGGCCAAGCGGGCGGCCGGCACCCTCAAGCGGCCGAGCATCGCCGCGCTCTTCGCCCCCGAACTCCGCCGCACCACGATCGTGACCGCGCTGGGCTTCGCCTGCACGCTGGGCGTGGCCTTCGGGGCGATCCAGCAGATGCCGCAGATGGTGCCGGGCCTGGCCGAAGTGCAGGAGGCCTCGGCCAAGGCCGGCGAGACGGCCGCCGCGGCGGCCAAGGCCAAGGGGGAGGCCGATCCCGCCAAACTCGCCGCGGTCGCCAAGCCGGCCGCCGCCCGCTACGGGCAGAAGATCGCGGCCGAATACACCAAGATGCAGGAGATCGGCGGCCTCGTGGGCCGCTGCCTGATGGCCGTGGTGCTGGCGGCCGGCATCGCCTGGGGCTGGAAGCTGCGGCTCTTGCAGATCCCGGGGCTCCTGCTCACGCCTCTGGTGTTCTGGTTTTTCCTCCGGGTGCCCAACACGACCTTCTTCGAGATCCCGCTCGAGTGGGCCTGGCTGGGGCGGCTGCCGGTGACAACGATGTCGGTAGGGATGTTTCTCGTCGGCCTCGTGACGGTGGGCCAGCTCTCCTTTTGGGGCAACTACCTGCCGCACGCGTTCCCGGTGCACCTGCGGGGCACGGGGGAGAGCTTCGCGGCCAACATCGGCGGCCGGATGCTGGGCACGTCGGCGGCGGCGATCAGTTCGCTCGTCGCGGGGCTGTTGCCTTACGAGTCGGCCGCGCTCAAGTTTTCCTCGGCCGCCGCGATCGTGGGCACGGTGATCTGCCTGCTCGGCTTCGCGGTGAGCTTCCTGCTGCCCGAACCGGCCGACTCCATCGAGGACTGACTGCACGCCCTTGTGGCCGTTGCGAACCACTGGGCCGCGCCGCCACACGGCCATCTACTCCACCAGCGTCCGCGGCGCCTGCGGGGCGTCGTCGGGGAGCGTGGGAACCGTCCAGATCGTGTACAGGCCGTAGGCGACCAGCGCGATCGTGAGGTATTGCAGGTACCAGGGCAGGGCGCTGAAGAACAGCGTCGCCAGCATCACGGCCAAGACCATCACGATCGCACGGTGCTTGAGGCCGCGGCGGATGCCGTGGTAGTGCTGCCAGTCGTCGAGCGTGGGGCCAAACCAGCGGGAGCGGTGCAGCCAGGCGTGGATCCGCGGCGAGCCGCGGTAGAAGCACCAGCTCGCCAGGAGCACGAACGGCGTCGTGGGGATCACCGGCAACAGGGCGCCGATCACCGCCAGTCCGAGGCAGGTCCAGCCGCCGGCCACGTAGAGCAGGCTCCGGACGGGGTCGGTGACGGGGCGGAGGTCCATCGGCGAAGGGGCGGCGCGGAGGCGACGGGGGAGGGCGGAACCCGAGGGATTCTAGCACCCCGGATTTTGCCGTATGCTCTCGACCGCCGCGGCCTTCGCGGCACCGGCCGAGAGCCGGCCCCGCCCGCCCTTCTGAGGAGCTTTCCCCATGCCGCTCGTCCCGATGCGCATCCTGCTCGACCACGCCGCGGAGCACGGCTACGGCCTGGCCGCGTTCAACGTCAACAACATGGAGCAGATCCAGTCGATCATGGAGGCGGCCAAGGAGACCGATTCCCCGGTGATCATCCAGGCCTCGCGGGGAGCGCGGAGCTACTCGCAGGACAACTACCTCCGGCACCTGATGCTCGCGGCGGCCGAGCTGTATCCCACGATCCCGATCGCGATGCACCAGGATCACGGCAACTCGCCGGCCACCTGCCAGAGCGCGATCGACAACGGGTTCACGAGCGTGATGATGGACGGGTCGCTGAAGGACGACGGCAAGACCCCGGCCGACTTCGACTACAACGTCAAGGTGACGAAGGAGGTCGTGCAATCGGCCCACCGTCAGGGCGTGTCGGTGGAGGGCGAGCTCGGCTGCCTGGGGTCGCTCGAGAGCGGCGAGGGTGAGGCCGAGGACGGCCACGGCGCCAGCGGCAAGCTCTCGCACGACCAGCTGCTCACCGATCCCGACGAGGCGGCCCGGTTCGTGGCGGCCACCGGCGTCGACGCGCTGGCCGTGGCGATCGGCACGAGCCACGGGGCCTACAAGTTCACCCGCAAGCCCGACGGCGACGTGCTGGCCATGAAACGGATCGAGGAGATCCACCGGATGCTCCCCAACTGCCACCTCGTGATGCACGGCTCGTCGAGCGTGCCGCAGGCGCTGCAGGACGTCATCAACACGTACGGCGGGAAGATGCCGCAGACCTGGGGCGTGCCCGTGGAGGAGATCCAGAAGGGGATCAAGCACGGCGTGCGGAAGATCAACGTCGACACCGACTGCCGGATGGCGATCACCGGTGCGATCCGCAAGGTGCTCTTCGAGACGCCCGAGAAGTTCGACCCGCGCGACTACCTCAAGCCCTCCCGCGAGGCGATGAAGAAGGTCTGCGCCGAGCGGATGGTGCAGTTCGGCCAGGCCGGCAACGCCGGCAAGGTGAAGTGCATCACGCTCGCCGAGATGGCCAAGCGCTACGGGTCGGCCTGACGCGCAGCCTACGGCACGACCCAGCGGCCTGCGGCGCGGATCGCGTCGTACATCGCGTCGGGGGCGAGATCGGCGCCATTCGGCCAGCGAACGACGCCTTCGGCAGCCTGCGCCTGCCGGAAGAAGGCCTCGTCGCGGAGAGGCTCAAAGGGGGTGCCCACGACCGCCGGAGAGGCCAGGAACTGGCCGAGATCGACTTCGCCGGCGAGGCCGTCGCGAAACCGTACGGCCAGCGTCCACCGTCCGCAGGGAGCGGCCTCGGAGACCCGCCAGGCCGCGGCCGACTCTCCGTCTGCATTCACTCCAGTGGGGGAACGGGATTGGGCGGCTTCAGTTGGCTGCATAGCTCCCAGTTCTCCAGCAGTGCCTCGCGGTGCAACGCCGCCCACTCCTTCACCAGCGACCGAGCTCGAGGGGGAAGTTGACCCCTGATTATATCGAGCGACTCGATCTCGAAGACCGCTTCGTCGTCCGCATATGTGGCGTGAAAGTGGGGCGGGTTGTGCTCCCGCCAGAACATCTCGATGGCGATTCCGAAAAAGCGGCTGATGGTCGGCATAGGGGGAGTGTACAGATATACACTCTTTGCGTCGAGTCGCCGTTCTTGAGGCCCCCGCGGAGTCACGGCCGGGGCGTGCGGTATAACGAGGCCGTTTCGAAAGACTCCTTGTTCGTCATCCCATGAGCCTCCTCCATCACCGCTGGCTCGCCGAGCAGCTTCCTGCATGGGAGCGGGAAGGGATCGTCACGGTCGACGGGGCGCGGCGGCTCCGCGAGCGGTATGCGGCCGAGCCCCAGGGCGGCCTCGCGCAGATGGTCGTCGGGGCCGTCGGGGCGCTCCTGATCGGCACCGGCCTGATCGCGGTGCTCGCCTACAACTGGGACGACTTTCCGCGGTGGGTGCGGATGGCGCTCGCGCTCGGGCCGCTGGCGGTGTCGCAGGCCGTCAGTTGGTGGGTGCTCCAAAAGGACGAGGCCGCCAAGCCCTGGCAACGGGAGGCGGCCGCGCTCGTGCAGACGCTTGCCGCCGGGGCCGCGATGGCGCTCGTGTCGCAGATCTACAACCTGCCGGGTAAGTGGACCGACCTCGTCTTCTGGTGGTGCGTGGTGAGCGTGCCACTCGCCTGGGTGCTGCGGTCGCAGGCCGTCGCGATCGCGTACCTGATCGGCATCGCCGTCTGGACGGTCGCGCAGGCCGCTGATCGTGGGTTCGGTTCTTCGGGCGAGGTCGCCGACGTACGGTTCTGGTATCCGCTTCTGCTGGCGGGCATCCTCCCGCTCTGGCCGGGTCCCGAACTCCGCGAGCGGCCCGCGTCGGGCAGCCGGCTCGTCCTCGCGGCAACGGCACTTCTCGGCCTGTTCGCTGTGGCGGCGTTCGCCGCCGACCGGCCGGCCTTCTGGCTGACGATGCTTTCGGCCGCGGCCGTGCTGCTCTTCCCGCTCGATCGCCACGGGATCGCGGAGCCGCTCGCCCGCAAACCACAGGTGCTGCTTGGGGGGCTCGCCCTGGTCGTGATGGCGCTCGTCGCCACCTACGAGGATCCGGCCCGCCACCTCGTGAAGAGCGTTGGATTCTCGCTGCCGCTGGCGTGGTGCTGGCTGCTGCTGGCCGTCGTCGCAGGCTTCGCCGTCCTCGCCTTCCGGCAGGGCCGCTTCGCGGTACTCGCCGTCGCGGGGCTGGCGCTGGTGCCGCTCCTGGCAGCGCCGCTCTCGGGCAAGGACACGAGCGGTTGGCCCGTCGCCATCATCTACTCGTTCGTGCTCCTGGCCACGGCGAGCGCGCTGATCGCGCTCGAGTTCCTCGGGCGGCAGGGGGCGGCGCGGATCGGGGCCGCGCTGATCACGCTGCTTGTCATCCTGCGGATGGCCGACGCCGACGTGTCGCTGCTCGTGAAGGGCTTGGCCTTCATCGTGATCGGCGTGGGCTTCCTCGGATTCAACATCTTCATCAGCCGCCGGCGGGCGGCCCTGCCGGGAGGACCGTCCGCATGAGGCCCGCTCTCGCCGTGTTTGCCGTGGCCGTGGCTGCCCAGTGGCTCCTGCCGCTCGCGGGCATCTGGCAGCACGAATGGGTGATCGCCCGCGGAACGACCGTGCGGCTGGAGTGCGTGGCGCCCGACCCCTATGACCCGCTCCGCGGCCGCTACCTCGCGGTACGGCCCGCCGAGGGCCGGGTGCCGAAGCCGGAGGGCATGGTGGGGCGGGACGCCGTGCCGGTCTGGGCCACGCTCGAGGCGGGAGACGACGGCCTGTCGCGGATCAAATCGCTGTCGCTCGAGCCCGTCTCCGGACCGACCGTGATCCGGCTCGTGGCCAAGTGGCCGCACTGGGAAGGGGAGACGTCGCCCGTGACCGTGTTCGTCGAATGGCCCTTCGACCGCTTCTATCTCAACGAGCGGCTCGGCCCCGACGCCGACAAGCTCGTCGCCGAGCGGTTTCGTGAAGGCAAAGACCGGCCGGTCGCCGAGGTCCGGCTGCTCGACGGCCGAGCCGTGCTCACCGACGTGCTCGTTGACGGCGTCTCGATCCGCGAGATCGTGAAGCAGCGGGCGAACTGAGCCGCGCGGGAGCTGGCCGAGCGGCCGACGGCTTTTGCAGGCGGATATACTCCCAAAATCCCGGGCTCGTGCGCTCGGGCTCGCCTGGGTGCCGAGGCCATGCTGAGGGGAAAGAGACACGCCCGCGTCGCGCGTTGGGCCACCACGCCGCTTGCGTGGTGCGCCGGACTCGTCGCCCTGGCGGTCGGCACGCCGCTCACGGGTCTGGCAGCGGGCCCCGCCGATGCGCTCATCGCGTACACCGGCACGCTTCGCCCGCTGCTCGCCGAGCGATGTGTGTCCTGCCACGGCAGCCTGCAGCGGGAGGCCGGGCTCCGGCTCGACACGGCTGCGTTGATGGCCCAAGGAGGTGAGTCGGGAAGCGCGATCGCCCGCGGTGACCCCGACGGCAGCCTGATCCTGGCGCGGGTCAGCGATCCGAACCCTGCTGCCCGCATGCCTCCGGAAGGCGAGGGCGAGCCGCTCACGGCAGATCAGATCGCGGCGCTGCGGGCCTGGATCGCCGCCGGCTGCCCGGCGCCGGCCGACGAGAAGCCCGAGCCCGATCCTCGCGACCACTGGGCCTTCAAGTCGCGGGTGCGACCCGCCGTGCCGCCGGTGGCCGACGCGTCAACGGCCGGCAATCCGATCGATGCGTTTCTCGCGGCCGCCCGCGAGCAGGCCGGCGTCATGCCGCAGCCGGAGGCCCCGCGGCACGTGCTCGTCCGCCGCCTCTATCTCGATCTCGTCGGCCTGCCGCCGCAGCCTGAGGAACTGGCGGCGCTCGAGGCCGACACGTCGCCTGGCTGGTACGAGGCGCTTGTCGACCGGCTTTTGGCCGACCCGCGGCACGGCGAGCGGTGGGCCCGCCACTGGATGGATGTCTGGCGGTATTCCGACTGGTGGGGGCTCGGCGAGGAGCACCGCCGTAGCCAGAAGCACATGTGGCACTTCCGCGACTGGATCATCGAGTCGCTCAATGCCGACCTCCCCTACGACGAGATGCTTCGGCAGATGCTCGCCGCCGACGAGCTCCACTCGGAGGATCCGGCGAAGCTGCGGGCCACGGGCTTCCTGGCCCGCAACTGGTTCATCTTCAACCGCACGCCGTGGCTCGACGACACGGTCGAGCACGTCGGCAAGGGGCTGCTGGGCCTGACGCTCAACTGCGCCAAGTGCCACGCCCACAAGTACGATCCGATCCGGCAGGAAGACTACTACCGCTTCCGCGCCTTCTTCGAGCCGATCGAGGCCCGCCTCGACGTGGTCGCCGGCGAATCCGATCTGACGAAGAACGGCATGCCCCGGGTCTTTGACGCCCATCTCGAGCGGCCGACCTACCTGTTCATCCGCGGCGAGGACACCAAGCCCGACCCGTCGCGGACGATCGAGCCGGGCGTGCCTGCGGTGCTCGAGTTTGCGGAACTCGTGGTCGAGCCGGTGTCGCTGCCGAAGGCCGCCTTCGAGCCGGTGCGGCTGCCGTGGGTGCTTGACGCCCACGTGGCGACCGCCGAGCGGCCGGTGGCCGCAGCGGAGGCGGTCGTCGCAAAAGCCGCCGCGAAGCGGACCGCCACGGCCGCAGCACTCGCCGCAACGACGCCCGAGGCCCCGACTCGCGCCGCCGCGATCGCCGCGGAGCAGGCGGCGGCCCGGGAACTCGCCACGGCCGAGGCGGCGCTCGCGGTGGAGAAGGCCGTTGCGGCCGCGGTGCGGGCCAGGGCCGAGGCGATGCGGGCCGCATGGGCGGCGGAGGCGGCCGCCACGCCGGAGACGGCGGCGCGCCGGCAGGAGGCGGCGCGGGCCGCCGTGCGGGCCGAGCGGGGGATCGCCGTCGCCCAGGCACGGCGGAAGGTCGTCGAGGTCGAGGGCCGGGTGGCCGCGGCCAAGCCCGATGCCAAGGAGAAGGCGGAGCAGGAACTCGCTTCCGCCCGCACGGCCGTGGAGACGGCGGTCAAGGCGGCGGCCGAGCCGGGCGAGGCCTATGCGCCGCTGGTCGGAGCCAAGTGGACGGCGACGCGCGTCAAGGAATCGCGGACCGACGACCCGCCGGTGGCCTTTCCGGCCACGAGCACCGGCCGGCGGACCGCGCTCGCCCGCTGGATCACCGATCCCCGTAACCCGCTCACCGCCCGCGTGGCGGTCAACCACATCTGGATGCGGCATATGGGCACGCCGCTGGTGGCCTCCGTCTTCGAGTTTGGCCGCAAAGGAAACACGCCCACGCATCCAGCGCTGCTTGATTGGCTGGCGAGCGAGCTGGTCGAAGGTCCGCACGGAGCTGGAACCGCGGGCAGTGGCTGGAGGATGAAACACCTGCACCGGCTGATCTGCACCTCGGCGGCCTATCGGATGAGTTCGGCGGCGAAGGGGGCGGAGTCGGCCGCGCGGATCGATCCCGACAACCATCTCCTCTGGCGGCGCGTGCCGATCCGGCTCGAGGCCCAGGTCGTCCGCGACGCGATCCTGGCGCTCGCCGGAACGCTCGATCCGACGATGGGCGGCCCGCCGGTGCCCGCCGCCGCGCAGGCGGCCTCGCGGCGGCGGAGCCTCTATTTCTGGCACTCGGAGATCAGTGGTAACCCGTTCCTGGCCACCTTTGACGACGCTGCGCCGCGGGAGTGCTACCAGCGGGATCAGAGCATCGTGCCGCAGCAGGCGCTGGCCCTCGCCAACGCGGCGGTGGTGCACGATGCCGCGTCGCAGATCGCCTCGCGGCTGCAAGCCGGGGCCGGCGACGACGCGGCGTTCATCGAGCGAGCCTTCGGAATGATCGTGAACCGGGCCCCGACGGCCGACGAGCGGGCCGCCTGCGAGGCGGCGC
>JBILOA010000486.1:0-2616 GCA_044374735.1 Pirellulales bacterium
CCGATCCTCGCCCCGGTGATCTCGATCGGCCCGCCCGCCAGTTGGGCGGCGGTCGATGCCGCGATCGGCCGGCTCGACACCTACGACTGGATCGTGTTCGCGAGCGCCAACGGCGTGCGCGGATTTCTCGACCGCCTGCGGCTGGCTGGGCGCGACGGACGGGCGTTGGGAACGGCCCGGCTGGCGGCCATCGGTCCGGCGACCCGTGCAAGCCTCGAGGCGGCCGGTTACGTCTGCGATCTCGTGCCGGGCGACTATCGCTCCGAGGGGCTCGTGGAGGCGCTCGCCGAGCAGCCGCCCGGCGGCCGGTTTCTGCTCGTGAGAGCCGCCGCCGGCCGCGATCTCCTGCGGCGGGAGCTCGAGGCCAGGGGCCATGAGGTCGACGAGGTGGCCGCCTACGCGAGCGAGCCGGTGCAGGCGCTGGCGGCTGGGGGCGCCGAGCGGCTGCCGGGGCCGGGGGCCTGGATCACCGTCACCAGCGGTGCGATCGCCGAGGCGGCCGTGCGGCTGTTCGGCGATCGGATGCGCGGCTGGCGGATCGCGAGCCTCAGCCCCGTCACGTCCGCCGTGCTGCGGCGGTTCGGGCTCGAGCCGGCCGCCGAGGCGACGGCGGCGACGGCCGCCTCGCTCGTCGAGGCCATCCGCCGGGCGGTTTCCGGCTCCGGTGCCGCCAGTGCGTCACCGGCCGGGGCAACGCAGCCGGTGCAATCGTCAGGGTCACAGGCGTCCGGGACGGTGGCCGGCCGAGCCCCTTGAGCGCCGGGCGTGCGAGTGACGATACCCCGAGAGCGCGGCGTCGTGGGGCGCCGGTCTTCGGGGGAGGAATGACGGCATGCACGGTTCGGACGCTCCGGCCACGCTCGTGATCTGCGGCACGGTGCCCCGGACGACCCGGAGCGAGCCGAGTGGGCTGGTGCGCGGGCCCGACCTGCCCGTGACCTGGCTGGCCCCGATCGACCGGCTGGCCTTCGCGGCCGATCTCGCCGCCCGTCACGCCGGGTGTGCCGCCGCCCTCGAACTGCCGCCCGCCGCGCTCGAATCCCGCAGCCGGCTCCGCGGCCTGCTCGCCCGTAGCCGTGACGTGCTGCCCGGCATCGCCGCCGTCGCCGTGCGCGGCGGCGTGAGCGCCGAGCATCGTGGCCTGCTGGTCGAGGAGGGGATCCGGATCGCGCTGGTCGAGCAACTGGCTGAATCGGGCCGCGGCTCGCGGCGTCCGGCCCCGGCCGGCTGGCGGTGCCGGAACGCCGCCTGGGGTCTGTGGGAGGTGGAGATCTCGGCGGGCGTGCCTCGCTCGCCACTGGCCTGGCTCGGACTCGGCGGCCGGCCGCGGCGGGGCAGCCTGCACGTGCTCCGCACCGAGGCGCTCGCCGAGGGCAACGGTGGCACGGTCTTCATGGCGTCGCGGCTGGAGCGGCAGCTCGCCTGGGCGCGGCGGCAGGTCGACCATGGCCGGGGCGTCGCGGTCTCACTCGACGGCCTGGCGACGAAACTGGCCGGGGGCGAGCCGGTGGCCCGCGATCACGCGATCCTACGGGCGGCCTGACTCAACGGAGTGGAGTGGCGCCCGGCCCACGTCGGCCGCCCGACTGGTCGAGCAGCGACCAGCTCAGGTAGGCGGTGATCAGACCGCTCACGATGAAGGCCGCATCGAGCAGGATGCTGGTCCGCCGAAAGGGGAAGGCCGCCGCCAGATCGGCGACGAACAGGATCACGATCAGCCCCGAGAGGATCAGGCCTGTAAACGCGAGTGCCTTCGACACGGGCGCTGGGGTTCCTGCGAAAGTCTTGGCTGGAAAACGAGCCTAGTCCATACCATAATCGCCGCCCGGCGGGGAGCCGGGCTGACGCGGGGCGGCATCCCGCCGGCTCCGCCCCGCTTCCGGACCATTCTCCCGCGACGGAACCCCAGGCGTGAAGCCAGCCCCTGACCGCGGCCGCACGGCCGTCTACACCGGCTCCTTCGACCCGATCACGCTCGGCCACCTCGACGTGATCGGGCGGGCCGCCCGGATTTTCGACCGGATCGTGGTCGGCGTCGGGATCAACCCCGACAAGCACCCGCTGTTCTCGCTCGAGGAGCGGGTGCGGCTGGTGCGGGAATCGCTCGACGGGCTCGGCAACGTGGGGGTGGAGCTTTTCAGTGGCCTCTCGGTGGCCTTCGTGCGGGAGCAGGGGGCCCAGGTGCTCCTGCGGGGCGTGCGGTCGCTGACCGACATCGAGGCGGAGTTCACCATGACGCTCGCCAACCGGCGGCTCGACGCCGGGGTGGAGACGGTGTTCCTGATGGCTGACGCGGCCTACTCCCACATCTCGTCGTCGCTGCTCAAGCAGATCACGCCGCTGGCCGACGACGAGTCGCTGTTGAAGTTCGTGCCGGCACCGGTCGTGAAGGCCCTGCGGGCGAAGTTCGCCGCAGGGTGAACCGTCCGCCCGGAGCGTCGTCGGTCGCGCAGGCTCGGGGCGGCCGAGCCCCTTCCCCCGGAAGTTCGCTGCGTCTTGAGGGACGCAGGCTCGGGGTTGCCCATGCCATCTCGCCGGACGCTCCCTGCGGGCATCCTGCCCTTCGGTCGCTCGGAGGAAACCTCGCTTCGCAACGGGCACCGATCCGCCGCAGGC